>NZ_JBVIIE010000033.1:0-104270 GCF_055569945.1 Streptomyces sp. NPDC031340 | reverse complement strand
GTTTTCTGTGAGGGTTTTTGGGGGATTTTTCTGGCTTCTCCTTTCCCACTGACCTCCTTTTGGTGGTTGCAACCCCCCAGCGCGTGCTCTTGCTGCCGCCCCTCCCCCCCCCCCCCCCCCCGGTACGACCTGGAAGCGCCGGTCAGCCCTTGGCCGACTTGGCGAGCTGGTCGTCCAGCTGCTCGTAGGCTTCCTTGGCCTTCTTCAGGAAGTCCGACAGGCCGTGCAGGCCCTGGATGGTCTTGGTCGCGCCCTTGGTGAAGTCCTTCATCGAGTCGTCGTAGGCGCCGGAGGCCTTCTGGGTGGTGAAGCCGTTCTCCACCAGCTGGCTGACCCGCTTCTCGACCGACTTGATCTTGTCTTCGAGCTCGTGCATGTCCTTGATCAGGTCACCGGCGACCTTCTCCATCTCGGCATAAGTAAGGTCTGCGTCTTTGCCCTTGCCCATGACGGCTCTCCTCCCGTTCGTGCGGCCGCAGGGCCTGCCCCCGTGGCGCTGTGGTGCAACGCGGCCGGCGTGGACGCCCGTTGAGCGTCCGTGCGCGGCCGCGTCCGCATGAGCAAAGATCTTACGGGTGTGGCCGGTGGGGCCACAGAGCTCTCTTGCGAGGGAATCGTGAACCGGCGCGTATCCCGTTGCGATGGGCAAAGGGTGGGCGGATATGGTCACTTGCACGGTGAGTTGGCCCGGTGGGCCGAGCGTAGTGGGGGACTGACGTGCGTCTGAGTCTGACCGTCGTCGATCCGGTCGGCGGTGCCAGTGCCGACGTGGTGCTCGACGCCGATCCGGAGTCCACGGTCGGCGACATCGCCCGGGAACTGGCGCGCCAAGTCGGTCTCGGCGACGGTGCGCAGGTCATTCCGATCGGGGCCTCCCGCGCTCAAGTCGGCGGCGGCTCCGGCGCTCCGCTCGCCTACGTCGACGGGTACGCGCTGGACCCGGCCGCCACCGTCGTCGGGTCGCCGCTGCGTGACGGTGTCGTCGTCAGCCTGCACGATCCGGCCGGCTGCGTCCTGGGCGAGCCCACCGGCGTGGTGGAGCTCCGGGTGGTGGGCGGGCCGGGGGCGGGTGCCGTGCACCGGCTCGGGGTCGGGAAGTACGACATCGGCAGCGGGGCAGGAGCCCAGTTGCGTGTCGAGGATCCCGAACTGCCGGGACGGGCGGCTACTTTGTCGATCGCCATCGACGGGACCTGCCAACTCGTCCTGCACACGGGCAAAGAAGAGAACCCCCGCCTCGACGGCGAGGACTTCGAGGGCGGGGAGTGGCCGCTGCGGTCGCAGCTCGCGCTCGGCAACACCCTTCTGGAGCTGACCCCGTACGCCCCGCCGAACGCCGCCCTGAAGTGGTCCGACGACGGCGCCGGCCTCGACTACAACCGGCCGCCGCGGCTGCGCCCCGCCGAGCGCACCACGCACTTCATGCTGCCGAACCCGCCCGGCGACTACGAGGCCCGACCGCTGCCGTGGCTGATGGCGCTGCTGCCGCTGGTCGGCGCCGTGGTCTCGGTGCTGATCTTCGGGCGCTGGTACTACATGGTCATGGCGCTGATGAGCCCGATCATGCTCTTCGGCAACTACTTCATGGACAAGAAACACGGTCGCAAGTCGCACGCCAAGCAGGTCAAGGAGTACAAGGAGCACAAGGCCCGGATCGAGAAGGACGCGCAGGACGCGCTGGTCACCGAGCGCGGCGACCGGCGGCAGGCGGTGCCCGACCCGGCCGCCGTGCTGGCCTTCGGCACCGGGCCCCGTACCCGGCTGTGGGAGCGGCGGCGCACCGACGCCGACCATCTGCTGCTGCGCTTCGGCACCGGACGCCTGCCCTCCGAGGTGGAGCTGGACGATCCGCAGCAGGACGAGCACAAGCGCAAGGTCCGCTGGTACATCGAGGACGCGCCGGTCGCGCTGCCGCTGCGCGAGCTCGGGGTCATCGGCGTCGCGGGCCCCGGCGACTCGGCGGCCGCGCTCGGGCGGTGGGCGGTCGCGCAGACCGCGGTGCTGCACAGCCCGATGGACGTGCAGTTCTACGTCCTCACCGACAACGACGCCCGCGACCGCTGGGACTGGGTGCGCTGGCTGCCGCACGCCCGCCCGGCCGCCGGCCAGGACGCGAACGTCATGATCGGCACGGACTCCGAGACCGTCGGCGCGCGCGTCGGCGAGCTGACCCAGCTGCTCGACGCCCGGCAGAAGGCCCTCCAGCAGGGCGGACGCAACAAGAACGACGGGCCCGCCTTCACCGACCCCGACATCGTCGTCGTGTGGGACGGCTCGCGGCGGCTGCGGTCGATGCCGGGTGTGGTACGGCTGCTGCGGGAGGGTCCGGCGGTCGCGATCTACGCGATCTGCCTGGACGAGGAGGAGCGGTTCCTGCCCGGCGAGTGCCAGGCGTTCGTGGTCGCCGAGCCGCGCCGCGCGGACGATGACGACGCCGGCTTGCCCGTCGCCTCGGCCCAGCAGTCCGCCGGGGGGTTCCCGTCGTTCCAGGCCTGGCACCAGGGTGCGCAGCACGTCGAGCAACAGGTCGAGCAGCAGCGGGAGTTCCGGCTGCGGGTGGAGCAGACGGGGGCGCTGCGGAAGAAGGACGTACGGCCGGACTTCGTGTCCGCCGCGTGGTGCGCCCGGCTGGCCCGCTCCCTGGCGCCGCTGCGTGACATCAGCGGGGAGACCGAGGACTCCGCGCTGCCGGCCGCCAGCCGCCTGCTGGACGTGCTGCAGTTGGAGCCGCCGACGCGGGACGCGATCGCCGCGCGCTGGCGGACGGCCGGGCAGTCGACGATGGCCGTGATCGGCGAGTCTTACGACGGGCCGTTCGGCATCGATCTGCGCCGGGACGGGCCGCACGGTCTGATCGCCGGTACGACCGGTTCCGGCAAGTCGGAGCTGCTGCAGACGATCGTGGCGGCGCTGGCGGTGGCGAACACGCCGGAGAACATGACCTTCGTCCTCGTCGACTACAAGGGCGGGTCGGCGTTCAAGGACTGCGTGAAACTGCCGCACACCGTCGGCATGGTGACCGACCTGGACGCGCATCTCGTGGAGCGCGCGCTGGAGTCGCTGGGCGCCGAGCTGAAGCGGCGCGAGCACATCCTCGCCGCCGCCGACGCCAAGGACATCGAGGACTACCAGGACCTGGTGAGGAGAGACCCGAGCCATCCGCCGGTGCCCCGGCTGCTCATCGTCATCGACGAGTTCGCGTCCATGGTGCGCGACCTGCCGGACTTCGTCACGGGCCTGGTGAACATCGCCCAGCGGGGCCGTTCGCTGGGCATCCACCTGCTGCTGGCCACCCAGCGGCCGAGCGGTGTCGTGTCGCCGGAGATCCGCGCCAACACCAACCTGCGCATCGCGCTGCGGGTGACCGACGCCGGCGAGTCCACCGACGTCATCGACGCGCCGGACGCCGGGCACATCTCCAAGAGCACGCCGGGCCGGGCGTACGTCCGTCTCGGCCACGCCTCCCTGATCCCGTTCCAGTCCGGCCGTGTGGGCGGCCGCCGCCCCGGCGCGGCCGACCCGGCGACCCTCGCGCCGTGGGCGGGCGAGCTGACCTGGCAGGACCTGGGCCGGGCGGCGCTGCGCAAGCCGAAGACCGAGGCCCGCGAGGACGACGAGATCACCGACCTGAAGGTGCTGGTGGACGCCGTGCGGGAGGCCAACCGGGCGCTGGGCATCCCCGCCCAGCACTCCCCCTGGCTGCCCGCGCTGGACGAGACGCTGCTGCTCGACGACGTCCCGGCGGTGCGCGCCCAGGGTGCGCTGCCCGCCGCCCCGTTCGGCGTCGAGGACCTGCCGGCCGACCAGGCCCGCCGCCCGGTCGCGGTGGACTTCGCGACCTTCGGGCACCTCATCGTCGCGGGCGCCCCGCGGTCCGGCCGCTCGCAGGTGCTGCGCACCATCGCCGGTTCGCTGGCCCGCACCAACTCCTGCGCCGACGTCCACCTCTACGGCATCGACTGCGGCAACGGCGCGCTGAACGCGCTGACCCGGCTGCCGCACTGCGGCGCGGTCGTCGGCCGCAACCAGCTGGAGCGGGTCGAGCGGCTGATGAACCGGCTGAGCGGCGAGCTGAGCCGACGTCAGGATGCGCTGGCCGACGCGGGGTTCGCGGACATCGGGGAGCAGCGGGCGGCCGTCGGTGAGGAGGAGCGGCTGCCGCACATCGTGCTGCTGCTGGACCGCTGGGAGGGCTGGCTGCCGACGCTGGGCGAGCACAACCACGGTGACCTGACCGACCAGATCATGGCGATGATGCGGGAGGGCGCGAGCGTCGGCATCCACGTCGTCATCACCGGTGACCGGCAGCTGCTGGCGGGCCGCATCTCCTCCCTCACCGAGGACAAGTACGGTCTGCGGCTAGCCGACCGCGCCGACTTCTCGATGCTGGACATCAACTCCCGCAAGGTGCCCGAGGAGATCCCGCCGGGCCGCGCCTTCCGCGGCGAGTCCGCCACCGAGACGCAGTTCGCGCTGCTGTCCGAGGACACCACCGGTCAGGGCCAGAACGCCGCGCTGCTCGCGATCGGCGAGGCGGCCGCCGCCCGGGATGCCGAAGTGCCGCGTGCCCGGCGGCCGTTCCGGGTCGACGTGCTGCCCAGCCGGATCTCCTTCGAGGACGCGTGGGCGATGCGCGACCCGGCGACGACGTCGTCCCCGCTGTGGGCGCTGGCCGGTGTCGGCGGCGACGAACTCACCGCGTACGGGCCCGATCTGGCCGAGGGCGTGCCGGCGTTCGTGATCGGCGGTCCGGCGAAGTCCGGCCGCAGCACGATGCTGCTCGCCTTCGCCCGCTCCTTCCTCGCCAAGGGCGTCCGGCTCGTCGTCGCGGCGCCGCGGCCCTCACCGCTGCGTGAACTGGAAGGCCAGGAAGGCGTGTTGCGGGTCTTCACCGGCCGCGACGTCGACGAGGACGAGCTGGAGGAGGTCATCGGGTCGGCCAAGCCGCAGGAGCCGGTCGTCGTCCTGGTGGACGACGCGGAGGTGCTGGACGACTGCGACGCCGAGGACGTCCTCAAGCGCATCGTCGAGCGCGGCGCCGAGGAGGGGCTGGCCCTGGTGATCGCCGGTGACGAGGACGAGATCTGCGACGGGTTCTCCGGCTGGCAGGTGGACGCGAAGAAGGCCCGCCGCGGCATCCTGCTCTCCCCGCAGGAGTCCGGCTCCGGCGAGCTGATCGGCATCCGCACCACCCGCAGCATGGTCGGCGGCCCGATCACCCCCGGCAAGGGCATGCTGCACCTGGGCAGCGGGGAGCACCTGACGGTCACGACGCCGTTGTAGCGGGGCTGTCCGGCTACCCCACCCGGGACATGCGGGCCGTGGGGTTGCCCTCCGCCTCGCTGTCCGAGGCGTACGTCAGGTCGTCGCCCACCCGGGTCAGCCGTACCGTGTGCGCGGCCGGGTTGCAGCCGTCGTGGTTGGTCCGGGCGCCGACCGACGTGGCGACGATCTGCTGCTTCGTGACCGACTTCAGGGTCAGTACGTCGTTGCAGACGCCGCCCAGTTGGTCGGTCTGGCGCAGCTTGCCCAGTTCCTCGCCGACGTCCGCCCGGTGGACGGTGAGCCGGAACGTGCCCACCGGCAGGGTGCCGTCGAGGGCGAGGCCCTGCCCCTCCCAGGTGCCGAAGTAGGCGTCGGGGACGGCGGACGGGGCTGCGTCGGGGGCGCTGGAGCCGCCGGTCGGGGTCGAGCCGGGCGCCTCGGACGTGGCCGAGGGGCCGGACGTGGCCGAGGGGCCGGACGTGGCGGACGGGCCGGACGTGGCGGAGCCGGACGTGGCACCGACGGACGGTGAACGGGTGCCCGGGCCGCTCGCGGTGTCGTCGCTGTCCTTGGGGAGCAGGTCGAGGAGGAACACCGATCCGACGGTCACCGCCGCCAGCGCTCCGGCGACCGCCAGCGCCACCGTGCAGCTCATCCGGCGTCCCCGTCCGCCGTCCCCGGGCACGGACGTCGCGGCGACGGAGACGGACAGCTTCCCGGGGCCCTTCCCGGGGCCCGGCCCCACGCCAGTGGCCGTACCGGGGCCCGTACCGGGGGCCGTGCCGAGGTCCGCCCCCGCGTCCCCGCCGGTGCCCCCGCCGGGGCCCGCGCCGGGCCGCTGTTCCGCCCCGGGTGCGTCGCGCGGCCCGGGCACCGGGGACAGCGGCATCGCCGGGGCGGGCCCGAACTCCCCCAGCGTCGGCTGCCCGGCCCCCTCTCCCCCGGCCGTGGGCGACTCCCGCACCGCCGGGCTGCTGAACCCCACCGGCCCGGAAGCGGTCTCCGCCGCCTCCAGGTTCAGCAGCCGTACGGCGCTGCGGCTGACCTGCTCCACCAGCGCTCCCGGCAGCCAGCCGCCCGCGATCAGCCCGGCCGCGCCCTCGGGGGCGAGCCGTCGGGCCACTTCGGCGGGGGCGGGCCGGGCGTCCGGCTCCTTGGACAGGCAGCGCTCCACCAGTCCCCGCAGCTCGCCGCCGGGCAGTCCGAGTTCGGGCGGCTCGTGGACGACCTTGTACAGCAGCGCGGCGGACGAGTCCCCGGGGAACGGGGGCCGGCCGGTCGCGGCGAAGGCCAGCACCGCGCCCAGGGAGAAGACGTCGGCCGCGGCGCCGGCCGGCTTGCCGAGGATCTGCTCGGGGGACATGTAGCCGGGCGAGCCGATCGACACGCCGGTCGAGGTCAGGGAGGCCGTGCCGTCCGTGGCCCGGGCGATGCCGAAGTCGATCAGCAGGGGTCCGTCGAGGGTCAGCAGCACGTTGGACGGCTTCACGTCCCGGTGCACCAGTCCCAGCGCGTGCACCGCCGCCAGCGCCTCGGCGAGGCCCGCTCCCAGCGCCCGTACCGAAGGGGCCGGCAGCGCTCCGCCGTCCGCGACCGCCGACGCCAGCGAGGGGCCGGCCGCGTAGGCGGTGGCGACCCAGGGCACGGCCGCCTCGGTGTCGGCGTCGAGGACCGGCGCGGTCCAGGCGCCGCCGACCCGGCGCGCGGCGTCGACCTCGCGCCGGAACCTGGCCCGGAACTCCTCGTCCAGCGCGAAGTGCGGGTGCACGATCTTCACCGCGACGGTGCGGCCGCCCGCGCTGCGGCCCAGGTACACCCGGCCCATGCCGCCGGAGCCGAGCCGGCCGAGCAGCCGGTAGGGCCCCACGGCGGTGGGCTCGTCGACTCCGAGTGGCTGCATGGCGTCCACCCTCCCCCGTGAGGACCCCTTCGAGGACCCGTTCACCCGTTTTCAGGACCCGTTTCAGGCACCGACCGGTGCCCCGTGCCCCGTGCCCGGCAGCGTAGTGACTACGGCTGGAGCAGCTCCACCTTCACGTCCGCCGGGAAGCCGGTCGTCGGCCCGACCCGCCGGGCGAACTCGGCGACGGCCTCCAGCTGCGGGGGCCCGAACCTGAAGTCGAGGGTGGTGAAGTACTGCTCGAGGACCCGCTCGTCGAAGGCCTCCCAGCGGGCCGCCTGCTCGGCGACCTTGCCCACCTCTTCCAGGGAGAGGTTGCGGGAGGCGAGGAACGCCTCGTGGACCTTGCGGGTGATGACCGGCTCCCGCTCCAGGTAGTCGCGGCGGGCCGCCCACACGGCGAAGACGAACGGCAGGCCGGTCCACTCCTTCCAGAGCCGGCCGAGGTCGTGCACGGCGAGGCCGTAGCGCGGGCCGTCGAGGAGGTTGGCGCGCAGGGCCGCGTCCCCGATGAGCACGGCGGCCTCGGCCTCCTGCATCATCACGCTGAGGTCCGGCGGGCAGGTGTAGTACTCGGGCGTCACGCCGAAGCGGTCGGCCAGCAGCAGCTGGGCGAGGCGGACGGAGGTGCGCGAGGTCGACCCGAGGGCGACCCGGGCGCCGTCCAGCCGGTCCAGCGGGACCTGCGAGACGATGACGCAGGACATCACCGGGCCGTCGCAGCCGACGGCGATGTCGGGGAAGGCGACCAGGTCGTCCGCGTGGCGGAGGAACTCGACCAGGGTGATGGGCCCGATGTCGAGGTCTCCCCGCACCAGCTGCTCGCTGAGCTTCTCCGGGGTGTCCTTGGTCAGCTCGAAGTCGAGGAGCGTGCCCGTTCTCGCGAGCCCCCAGTACAGGGGCAGGCAGTTGAGGAACTGGATGTGGCCGACGCGCGGCCGGGTGCGAGAATTGTCCACATCGCGAGGCTAGCCCCTATGGGGTACGCTCCAGACTCCGGCCCGGTAGTCAACCCCCTGCGCGGTCTTCAAACATCCGGGTGACGTGATCTTGACCTCTGTTGCGTTCGGCTGCCCGCATGCTAGGCTCGCCGCAAGTTGCAGTTTGGTTTCCCTTGCAGTACAGAGCCTGCGGAGCATGTGACCGCGGGCTCTAGTCGTTTTCAGACGTATGCAGTTGTGCGGCATTCTTGTTTTCACACTTGCAGGGTTCTGGAGCAGGGCAACCCTTTGGGCCCAAGGAGGGCTTATGGCTACCGGAACCGTGAAGTGGTTCAACGCCGAAAAGGGCTTTGGTTTCATCGCCCAGGAAGGCGGCGGCCCCGATGTCTTCGTCCACTACTCCGCGATCAATGCGAACGGCTTCCGTTCGCTTGAGGAGAACCAGCAGGTATCGTTCGACGTGACCCAGGGCCCCAAGGGTCCCCAGGCCGAGAACGTCACCGCCATCTGAGTTGACGAGCCCAAAGCTCTGATCCGGAACAGATAGCAGTACCAAGGAGCCCCGCGCCGCACGGCGACGGGGCTCCTGCCTTTTCTCCGGACTGCTTCGGGCCGGTCTTCTCCGGACTACTTCAGGCCGATCGCCGCGCAGTCCGCGGCGTAGGCCGAGGTGCAGATCTCGTCGACGGTGTAGACGCCGTCCGCGATCACCGTCTCCTTGATGTTGTCCTTCGTGAGCGCGACCACCGGGACCAGCATCGAGGGGATGTCCTTCTCGGTCGGGCTGTCGACCTGGTCCTGGGTCAGCGCGTCGAACTCGATGTCGTGGCCCTGGACCTTGGTCACCGCGATCCTCGCCGCGTTCGTCGCCTCCAGCAGGAACGACTTGTAGACGGACATGTACTGCTGCCCCGCCACGATGCGCTGCACCGCGTCCAGGTTCGCGTCCTGTCCGGTCACCGGCGGGATGCGGGTGGCGCCCGCCTCCTTCAGCGTGTCGATGACGGCGCCCGCCATGCCGTCGTTGGCCGAGTAGACGGCGGCTATGCGGTCCAGCCCGATGGCCTGGATCGCCTGCTTCATGTTCGCCGCGGCGGCCTCGGGCTTCCACTCCTTGGTGTCGTACTCCTCGGCGATCTGCACCTTGCCCTTGAGCTCGCTGAGCGCGCCCGACTTGAACCGGCCGGTGTTCGGGTCGGCGGGGTCGCCGTTCATCATGACGATCTTGCTGGTCGCGGCCTTCGTGCCGAGCGCGTCGAGGATGGCGCGTCCCTGCACCTCGCCGACCAGTTCGTTGTCGTGCGAGACGTAGCCGTCGATCGGGCCCTGCGCGAGCCGGTCGTAGGCGATGACCGGTATGCCGGCGTCCTTGGCCTTCTGCACGTCGGAGGCGATGGCCTCGGCGTCCACCGCGTCGACCAGGATGACGTCCACCTTGTCGTCGATCATCTCCTGGAACTGCCGGCTCTGGGTGGCCTTGCTCGCCTCGGCGTTGGCGTAGCGGACCGTGCCCTTGCCCTGGGTGAGCGAGGAGACCTCCTTCTTGATGATCGGATAGTCGAACTTCTCGAAGCGCGCCGTGTCCTTGTCGGGGAGCAGGAGGCCCACCGTGAGGTCGTCGCCCTTCGTCGGCTCGCTGGAACTGCCGGTCGCGCCGACGTCGGTGACGCCGCACGAGGACAGGGAGAGCGCTGCGGAGAAGACGGTCAGGGCTGTGGCGGTGCGACGCACAACGGCCCTTCGGGTGGTGCGAGGGTTCACGTCAGGGGGGCCTTCCGAACCAGGGAGAAACATCGGTGCCAGACCGCCGACAGCAAAGCGTCACCGGACCGACACGTCAAGATGTTGTCGTAACAAGAGCGCAACTGATGTTTACCGGTCGGTATCTTGGGCATGACGGGGCGGTCGGCTCTTGGGGACGGCGCGGCGTCAGCGGCGGGCCGTCCGGGAATCCCGCTGCCGCTCGTAGAGCGCCTCCACCTCCGGCGCGAAGTCCCGCATGACCGCCTCCCGGCGGAGCTTCATCGACGGCGTCAGGTGCCCCTCCCGCTCGGTGAGGTCACGGGGCAGGACGGCGAAGCGGCGGATGGACTCGGGGCGGGAGACCAGTTTGTTGGCCTCGTCGACCGCGCGCTGCAGGACCGCCCGCAACGCCTCGTCGTCCACCAGCCGTTCCGGCGGGACGGCGGGCCGGCCGTTCATCCGGCACCAGTGGGCAGTGCCCTCCTGGTCCAGGGTGATGAGCGCGGAGATGTAGGGGCGGCCGTCGCCCAGGACCATGCACTGGGATATCAGGGGGTGCTGGCGGAGCCAGTTCTCCAGCGGGGCGGGGGCCATGTTCTTGCCGCCCGCGGTGATCAGGATCTCCTTCTTGCGGCCGGTGATCGTCAGATAGCCCTCGTCGTCCAGGCGGCCCAGGTCGCCCGTCGGGAACCAGCCGTCCGCCGTCGAGGGGGCCACCCCGCCGCCGTGCGGGTCCCAGTAGCCGCGGAACACCTGGCCGCCGCTGAGCAGGATCTCGCCGTCGGCCGCGATGCGCACCTTCGTGCCGGGCAGCGGCCAGCCGACCGTGCCCAGACGGGGCTTGAGGGGCGGCGTCACCGTGGCCGCTCCCGTCGACTCGGTCAGGCCGTAGCCCTCGTAGATCTCCATGCCGGCGCCCGCGTAGAAGGCGGCGAGGCGGCGGCCGAGCGGTGAGCCACCGCAGATGATGTGCCGGACGCGGCCGCCCATGGCGTTGCGGATCCGGCGGTAGACGAGGGGGTCGTAGAAGGCGCGGGCCGCCTTCAGGGCCGCGCCCGGGCCGGGGCCGGTGCCGGCGTGCCGGGCCTCGGTCGCTTCGCCGTGGCGGACGGCCACGTTCGCCGCGCGGTCGAAGGCCGTCACCCGGCCGCCGCTCTCCGCCTTGGCGCGCGCGTTGTTGTAGACCTTCTCCAGCATGTACGGGATGACGAGGAGGAAGGTGGGCCGGAAGGCGGCCAGGTCCGTCAGGAGGTCCTCCGCCGCCATGCTCGGCGCGTGGCCCAGGCGGACGCGGGCGCGGATGCAGGCGATCGCCACCATGCGGCCGAAGACGTGCGACATCGGCAGGAACAGCAGCGTCGCCGGGTCCTCGGTGACCTTCGACCGGAAGACCGGGTAGAGGAGTTCGATCGCGTTGTCGACCTCCGTCAGGAAGTTGCCGTGCGTGAGGACGCAGCCCTTGGGGCGGCCGGTGGTGCCCGAGGTGTAGATGACGGTGGCGAGGGTGTCCGGGACCAGCATCCCGCGGCGTACGGCGACCTCCTGGTCGGGGACGTGCTGTCCGAGTTCGGCCAGCCGCTCCAGGTGCTGCTTGTCGACGACCCACAGGTGGCGCAGGTCGGGCAGGCGGCTGAGTTCCGGGCCCAGGGCCGCCGCCTGCCCGGCGGTCTCGGTCACCAGGGCGACCGCGCCGGAGTCCTGGAGGATCCAGCGGGCCTGGAAGACGGAGGAGGTGGGGTAGATCGGGACGGTGACCAGGCCGGCCGCCCAGGCGGCGAAGTCCAGCAGCGTCCACTCGTAGACCGTCCGCGCCATGACGGCGATCCGGTCGCCCGGCGCCAGGCCCTCGCTGATCAGGCCCTTGGCGAGGTCCAGCACCTGCCGCGCGAACTCGGCCGCCGTCACGTCCGCCCAACGGCCTTCCTCCGTACGGCGGCTGAGGACGCGGTCGTCGGGAGCCGCCTCGGCGTTGTCGAACGGCAGGTCGGCGAGCGAGCCGTGGGTGGCCGACGGGACGAGCGCCGGCACCGACACCTCCCGGACCTCTCCGTCCAGCTTCCGTACCTCCGGCTCCACCAGCCGGGGCACGCCGTCGTAGTCGTACGCGGACGGATAGGACACGGACATGGCAACTCCTGAGGCGTGCGGCTCGGTTCCGCTGTGCAACCGGGGGTACGGGACGCGCGTGCCGAGACGTTCACCGCCGGTGCGCGGCCGGCGGGGGCACCGCTGGTCGGGACGGTGATCGTACGGGGCCGAGATGGGGAGTTGGTGCGGGTTCGGGGATGGTCCGGAGCCGGGCGTGTGCAACCTCGGGGGTTACGTGAGGGTCCTTCAGTTCCGCTCCAGAATCGCCGTCACGCCCTGGCCGCCCGCCGCGCAGACCGAGATCAGACCGCGTCCGGGCGCGTCCCGTTCGGCGAGCAGTCCGGCCAGCGTGGCCACGATCCGCGCGCCGGTCGCGGCGAACGGGTGGCCGGTGGCGAGGGAGGAGCCGGCGACGTTCAGGCGGGCGCGGTCCACCGGCGCCAGACCCCGCTTCTCCCAGGCCGCGAGCGTGGCCAGCACCTGGGAGGCGAACGCCTCGTGGATCTCCACCAGGTCGAAGTCCTCGATGCCCAGGCCCGCCCGCTCGAGCATGCGCGGAACCGCGTACGCGGGCGCCATCAGCAGCCCGTCCTCGCCGCCGGCGACGTCGCCCGCGACGAAGTCCACGGCCGCCGTCTCGTACGCCGTCAGATACGCGAGCGGTTGAAGTCCGCGCGCCTCGGCCCACTCCTCGGAGGCGAGCAGCACGGTCGCGGCGCCGTCCGTCAGCGGCGTCGAATTGCCCGCGGTCATCGTCGGGTTCGGCGCGTCCAGGCCGAACACCGGCTTCAGGGAGGCGAGTTTGGCGGTCGTCGAGCCGGGGCGCAGGTTCTGGTCGCGGGCCAGGTCCCGGAAGGGGATCACCAGGTCCTGGAAGAAGCCGCGTTCGTACGCCGCTGCGAGCTTCTGGTGGCTGGCCGCGGCCAGTTCGTCCTGCGCCTCGCGGGTGATGCCCCAGGCGCGGGCGGTGACGGCCGCGTGCTCGCCCATCGACAGGCCGGTGCGCGGCTCGGCGTTGCGCGGGATGTCGGGGATCAGGTGGGAGGGGCGGACGCGGGCGAGCGCCTTGAGCCGGCCACCGGCCGACTTCGCGCGCCGGGCCTCCAACAGGATGCGGCGCAGCCGGTCGTTGACGCCGAGGGGCGCGTCGCTCGCCGTGTCCGCGCCGCCCGCGACGGCCGACTCGGTCTGCCCGAGGGCGATCTTGTTGGCAGCGGCGATCACGGCCTGCAGCCCGGTGCCGCAGGCCTGCTGGATGTCGTAGGCCGGGGTGCGGGCGTCCAGCTTCGAGCCGAGGACCGTCTCGCGGGCGAGGTTGAAGTCGCGGGCGTGCTTGAGGACCGCTCCGGCGACGAACTCACCGACGGCGCCCGGCTCCTGGAGGGTGTACCGCTCGACGAGGCCGTCCAGCGCGGCGGTCAGCATCTCCTGGTTCGACGCGGTGGCGTACGGGCCGTCGGAGCGCGCGAACGGGATGCGGGCGCCGCCGATGATGGCGACCCGCCGTGCCGCCGGGGGCTTCAGGGGGCTCATCTCGACCTGCTCCTCACCTGTGACATAGGATTACCTCCGGTAACCTTACTCCAGAGTAAGCAAGGATCCGCGTGGGGAGAAGGACTGTGGCCGACCGATATCTCCGTTTCACCGGCACCACGCCCGGCCGGTTCCTGACCCGGCGGCTCGGGCTGCCGCAGCCGGAGCCGCTGCGCCGCTGGTCGCCGGAGCACCCCGCCCTGCCCGGTCCCCTGCTGCATCTCACCGCCGGGAAGTCCGGGCTGGACCTCGCGCCGGTCCTCGCCCGCACGGGGCTCGCGGCAGGATCCGACTCCCCTGCGGCCGTCGTCCTGGACGCCACCGGGGTGCGGGACGTCGGCGCGCTCGCCGAGGTGCACGCCGCCCTGCACCCCGTCGTACGGTCGGTCGCGGGCAGCGGCCGGGTCGTGGTGCTGGGCGCGCCCCTCGACGCCGGCGACCACCACCAGGCCGCCGCCCAGCAGGCCTTGGAGGGGTTCACGCGCTCGCTCGGCAAGGAGATCGGGCGCGGGCGGACGGTGAACCTGGTGCGGCTCACGGACGCGGCCGCCGCCGAGTCGACCCTGCGCTTCCTGCTCTCCCCCAAGTCGGCCTACGTCAGCGGCCAGGTGATCGAGGTGGGCCCCGCAGTCCCGGTCGCCGACGCACCGGACGCGGATGCCCCGGACGCCGACATCCCGGACCTCGCCGTCGACCCGGACCGCCCCCTCGCCGGGCGCACCGCCCTGGTCACCGGCGCCGCCCGCGGCATCGGCGAGGCGGTCGCCGAGACGCTGGCCAGGGACGGCGCCCGGGTCGTCGTACTCGACGTGCCGCAGGCCGAGGCGGACGCGCGGCGGGTCGCCGAACGGCTCGGCGGCACCGCCCTCGCGCTCGACATCACGGCCGCGGACGCCGGCCGGCGGATCGCCGAGGCACTGCCCGACGGCCTCGACGTCCTCATCCACAACGCGGGCGTGACCCGCGACCGCAGGCTGGTCAACATGCCCGCCGAGCGCTGGAGTTCGGTGCTCGACATCAATCTGGCGAGTGTGCTGCGCAGCACGGACGAACTGCTGGCCGCCGGGACGCTGAAGCGCGGCGGGCGGATCGTGGCGACGGCCTCCATCGCGGGGATCGCCGGCAACGCGGGCCAGACGAACTACGGCGCGAGCAAGGCGGGCGTCGTCGGGCTGGTGCGCTCGCTCGCGCCGCGCGCGCTCGCCGGGCACGGGGTGACGGTCAACGCGGTCGCGCCCGGGTTCATCGAGACGAGGATGACGGCCGCGGTCCCGCTGTTCATCCGTGAGGCGGGCCGCCGCATGAACTCCCTCGCCCAGGGCGGGTTGCCCGCCGACGTCGCCGAGACCACCGCCTGGCTCGCCCACCCGGCCTCGGGCGCGGTCAACGGGCAGGTCGTGCGGGTCTGCGGCCAGAGCCTGCTGGGGGCCTAGTGTCCGTCGTCCTCCCCTCCTCCCCCGCGCTGGCGCCGCTGCTCGCCCGCGGTGCCCTGCTGTCCCCGTTCAAGCGTCCCCGCCCGGACGCCGGCTTCCCGCAGGACCGGCTGGTGCTGCCCGGCCTGCGCGTCGACCCCGCCCGGCTGGCTGCCTACCAGCGGGTGTGCGGCTTCGCCGCCGGCGACGGCCTGCTGCCGCTCACCTATCCGCACGTGCTGGGCTTTCCGCTGGCCATGCGGCTGATGAGCGGGCGGGACTTCCCGCTGCCGCTGCTCGGCCTCGTCCACACGTCGATCGACGTCACCCGGCACCGGGCGCTGCCGGCCACCGGCGCCTACGAGGTCGCCGTGCGGGTCGCCGGCCTGGCGCCGCACCGGCGCGGGACCGAGGCCACGGTGGTCACCGAGATGCGGGACGGCTCCGCCGTGGTGTGGGAGTCGACGAGCACCTACCTGGCCCGGCACCGTACGGCGGCCGGAGCGGATGACGGAGCGGATGCGGGAGCGCGCGCCGGAGCCGGTGCCGGAGCCGATGCCGGAGCCGGAGCCGGAGCCGGAGCCGATGCCGGAGCCGGGGCCGGTGCTGTCACCGCCGAGCGGGAGGAGCCGGGGCCGCCGCCGCTGCCCGCGGTCGCCGAGTGGCACCTGGCCGGGGACCTCGGCCGGCGCTACGGCGCCGCGTCCGGCGACCGCAACCCCATCCACCTGCACCCGCTCACCGCCCGCCTGTTCGGCTTCCCGCGCACCATCGCCCACGGCATGTGGACGGTGGCCCGCTGCCTCGCCGCCCACGGCACGCCCGACTCGGTGCGCGCACGGGCCGACTTCCGGGCCCCGGTGCTGCTGCCGGGAACGGTGACCTACGCGGCGGACGGCGCCCGCTTCGAACTCCGCGGCGGCGACCGCGTCCACGTCAGCGGCCGGGTCGAGGCGACGGCACCCAGCGACGGACGCTGACCCCAGCGCCGCCGGCGAGGAGGGCCGTGCGGGCCGCCGGGCGGGCGGCCGTGCGGGAGAGGCGTCAGGACTCGGGGACGGTCGGCGGGGACCAGGGGTGGCCGGTCATCAGGTTGGCCAGGCCGGCCCAGGCGAAGTTCATCAGGGTCGCCGCCGCCTGCCGGGCGGTGACGCCGGGGGTGGCGTTGGCCCAGGCGGCGAGGGCCTCGGCGGCGCCGACCAGGGCCTCGGCGAGGCCGGCGACCTCGTGCTCGGGCAGGTCGGGGTCGCGGTGCGCCTCGCGGGCGGCGACGGCGATCAACTGCGTGACGAACGCGACGATCTCCTCGCGCATCGCGGCGACCTCGGCCGCGAACGGCTCACCGTGGGTGCGGGCCTGGAGGTGCAGCACCGACCAGCCGTCCGGGTTCTGCGCGGTGTGCGTGAAGAACGCCCGCAGCCCGTCCCAGAGTTGGCGGTCGGCGGGCAGGTCTCGGTGGACGCCGGTGCGCACGGCCTCGGTCAGCGCCTTCGCCTCGCGGCGGATGCAGGCCGTGAACAGGTCTTCCTTGGAATTCAGGTACAGGTAGACCAACGGCTTGGAGACACCGGCGAGTTCGGCGATCTCGTCCATGGATGCGGCCATGTAGCCACGCTGGCCGAAGGTCCGTACGGCGGCGTCCAGCATCTGCTGTTCGCGGACCGCGCGCGGCATCCGCTTGGTCTTCACGGCACCCATGTGGCAAGGGTAGGCCCTGTCCGGCGGATCGGTCCTGCTCCGGGCCTCGGCGGCCCGCCCCGCGGGACCGCCCGGTCAGCTCTCTACGACGTCTGTTCCCGCGTGCGTCCGGCCGCCTCGTCGGCCGCCTCGTCCTCCTGGGAGCGGCTGGCGGCCAGGTTCTCCTTCATCCGGTCCACCCGCTGCACCACCTGTTCGGAGGCCCGGTCCCGCTCCCCGCGCAGCACCACGAAGCTGATCGGAGCGGAGATCACCAGCGACAGCAGCACGATCCACATGCCGTTGGAGTCGCCGAGACCGCGCGGGACGACACCGGCGTACACGAGGCCCCAGACGACCACGAGGCAGCCCACGAAGATCCCGAGGCGCATCAGCGTGTAGCGGAGCATCTCAATCCACTCTTCCGATTCCAGAAAGGAGCAACGAGCTATGAGCTAGGAGCAAGGAGCACTGTCCAGTGAAGCACGCTCACCCGGTGATCTTCCGGCCGGGGCTCAGCCCAGCGGCAGCAGCATGATCACGTCGTCGCGGTCGTCGCCCGGCGCGACACGGATGGCGCCGGGGATGCGGCCGACCTCCTTGTAGCCGCAGGAGCCGTAGAAGCGCTCCAGGCCGAGTCCGCCGCGGCAGGTGAGGCGGATCGCCTCGACGCCCGCCAGGCCGCGGGCTGCGTCGGCGGCGGCCGCGAGCAGGTCCCGGCCGTACCCCCGGCCCTGGTGGCGGGGGTGCACCATCACGGTGTAGAGCCACACCCAGTGCTTCATCAGCCGGTGGGTGTTGTGCGTGAGGAACGCCGCGGCCGCCACCCGCCCCTCTTCGTCGTGCCCGCAGAGCAGGCGCGCCCGCTCCTCGCTCATCGCCACGAAGTGCTTCACCAGCTCGGGCCTGATCTCCTCCCGCGTCACCGGCGGCACGAACCCGACGGCGCCGCCCGCCTCGGTGACGTCGGCCCACAGGTCGAGCAGGCCGTCGCGGAGGTCGGGCGTGACGGAGGGGTCCAGGGTGAAGGTAAGGGGCATGCGCGAATCGTATCCCTTACGGCACTGACGACAGCACGCGCGCCGCCACCTCCAGGTCCCCCACCAGCCCGCGGTACGCCGTCTCCCGGTCGTCCGCCCGCAGCACCGACGACGGGTGGACGGTGGGCACCAGCCGCCGCGGGCGCCCGTGGATCTCCTCCTCCAGCACCGTCCCGCGCACCCGGCCGACCCGGAACGACGAGCCGAGCAGCGCCTTGCCCGCGGTGGCGCCCAGCACCACGACCAGCTCCGGCTCGACGACCGCCAGCTCGGCCGCCAGCCACGGCCCGCACGCCGTCATCTCGCGCAGGTTCGGCGCCTTGTGGATCCGGCGCTTGCCCGGCCCGGTCCGCGCGAACTTGAAGTGCTTGACGGCGTTGGTGACGTACGCCTCGCCGGGATCGATGCCGGCCTCGGCGAGGGCCCGGTCCAGCAGCCTGCCCGCGGGCCCGACGAAGGGCCTGCCCTGCCGGTCCTCCTGGTCGCCGGGCTGCTCGCCGACGAGCATCACGCGGGCGTCCTCCGCGCCCGCGCCGAACACGGTCTGCGTGGCGTCCCGGTGCAGGGGGCAGCCCCGGCAGCCGGCGGCGGCCTCCCGCAGCCCGTCGAGCGTCAGCCGCTCTGGCCGCCCGGGCAGGAACGGCTCGGCGGTGTAGGCGTCCTCGGGAGCCTCGGTGCGCACCATGCCGGGCGGGTACCCGCCCGGCACCGGGCGTCACGCCCCACGTGGCGTCACGGCTCACGTGGGCGTCACGGCTCACGTGGCGTCACGGCTCACGTGGCGTCACGGCTCACGTGGGTGGTGGGCGTCGGGCGGGCGTCACGTCACACGCGCATCGGCTGCGGGGTGTCCCTGCGCGCCGGGTCCGGGCCGTCGAACTCGCGGATGATCTCGTAGCGGGTGTTGCGCTCCACCGGGCGGAAGCCGGCGTCGCGGATGAGGTCCAGCAGGTCGTCACGGGTCAGCTTGTTCGGCGTGCCGAAGTTGTCCGCGTCGTGCGTGATCTTGTACTCGACGACCGAGCCGTCCATGTCGTCGGCGCCGTGCTGGAGGGCGAGCTGGGCGGTCTGGACGCCATGCATCACCCAGAAGACCTTCACGTGCGGGACGTTGTCGAACAGCAGCCGGGAGACCGCGAAGGTCTTCAGCGCCTCCGCGCCGGTCGCCATCTGGGTGCGGGCCTGGAGGCGGTTGCGGATCTTGCCGTCCTTCATGTCCACGAAGTCGTGCTGGTAGCGCAGCGGGATGAAGACCTGGAAGCCGTTGGTCTCGTCCTGCAGCTCACGCAGGCGCAGCACGTGGTCGACGCGGTGGCGGGGCTCCTCGATGTGGCCGTAGAGCATGGTGCACGGGGTCTTGAGGCCCTTCTCGTGCGCCAGGCGGTGGATGCGGGACCAGTCCTCCCAGTGGGTGCGGTGGTCCACGATGTGCTGCCGGACCTCCCAGTCGAAGATCTCCGCGCCGCCGCCGGTGAGGGACTCCAGGCCGGCGTCGATGAGCTCGTCGAGGATCTCGGAGGCGCTGAGCCCCGAGATCGTCTCGAAGTGGTGGATCTCGGTGGCCGTGAAGGCCTTCAGGGAGACGTTCGGCAGGGCCGCCTTCAGCTCCCGCAGCGACCGCGGGTAGTAGCGCCACGGCAGGTTGGGGTGCAGACCGTTGACGATGTGCAGCTCGGTGAGGTTCTCCGACTCCATCGCCTTGGCGAGCTTGACGGCCTCCTCGATGCGCATCGTGTACGCGTCCTTCTCGCCCGGCTTGCGCTGGAAGGAGCAGTAGGCGCAGGAGGCCGTGCACACGTTGGTCATGTTGAGGTGGCGGTTGACGTTGAAGTGGACGACGTCGCCGTTCTTCCGGGTGCGTACCTCGTGCGCCAGGCCGCCCAGCCACGCGAGGTCGTCCGACTCGTACAGCGCGATGCCGTCCTCGCGGGACAGCCGCTCACCGGAGCGGACCTTCTCCTCCAGCTCGCGCTTGAGCCCGACGTCCATGCCGTTACCTCGTTTCTGAGAAGACTCCGTCAACCGTACGCTGTGCGCGTCAGACCTCTTCCGGCAGCTCACCCACCCGGTTCTCCCACTTCGTGGACAGCACGATGGTGGTACGGGTCCGGGAGACGCCCTTGGTCCCGGACAGCCGCCGGATGATCCGCTCCAAGCCGTCCACGTCCGTCGCCCGGACCTTGAGCATGAACGAGTCGTCGCCGGCGATGAACCAGCAGTCCTCGATCTCCCCGAGTTCCTTCAGCCGGATCGCCACGTCCTCGTGGTCGGCGGCGTCGGAGAGCGAGATGCCGATCAGCGCGGTGACGCCGAGGCCGAGGGAGGCGGCGTCGACGGTGGCGCGGTAGCCGGTGATGACGCCGGCCGCCTCCAGCCGGTTGATGCGGTCGGTGACGCTGGGTCCCGACAGGCCGACGAGGCGCCCCAGCTCCGCGTACGAGGCCCGGCCGTTCTCCCTCAGGGCCTGGATGAGCTGCCTGTCCACCGCGTCCATGCGATCGAAGCCTTCCGCTGTAGGAGTTCCTGAAGTCTGAGGTGCTGTGAAGTGCTGAGAGGTACGGGGAGGTGCCGGGCGGTGCTGAAGAAGCGAGGGGTTGCGTGCTCTGTCTACCGGCCCGGCGCGCCGCCGCCCAGGTCGCCCTTCCACCGCCGGTACAGGCCGTGCTCGACGCCCGCCGCGTCCAGCACCCGCCCGGCGACGAAGTCCACCAGGTCCTGGATGTGGGTGGCGCCCGCGTAGAAGCCCGGCGAGGCCGGCACCACGCTCGCGCCGGCGTCGTCCAGGGCGACCAGGTGACGCAGGGTCTGGCCGCCCAGCGGGGCCTCGCGCACGGCCACGACCAGCTTGCGGCGCTCCTTGAGGGTGACGCTCGCCGCCCGCTGCAGCAGGTCCTTGGACAGCCCGAGTGCGACGCCCGCGACGCAGGCGGTGGAAGCGGGCACGATCAGCATGCCCTTGCTCGGGTACGACCCCGAGGACGGCCCGGCGGCGAGGTCCCCGGCACTCCAGTGCCGTACGCCCGCGAGGTCGACCTGGAAGCGGTCCGGCTTGCCGTCGGCCCCCCGCGACAGCCATTCCCGCAGGTCGTCCTGCCAGTGGCCGTCCCGGAAGGAGATCCCCGTCTCGTCGAGCAGGGTGAGCCGCGAGGCCCGGCTGACGACCAGGTCGACGCTCTCACCGGCGTCCAGCAGCGCGCGCAGCACCGCGGCGGCATACGGCGTGCCGGATGCCCCGGACACCCCCACGATCCAAGGCGTGCGCTGCGTTTCTCCTGCGTTCACATCTTGAGCGTACCGGTGGGACGAGGGGTGCTCGGGACCGCGCTGCCCTGGCGCCGCGCAGGCAGCGCCGCCGGCCCGGCAGCCACTGGTTGATATAAAGTTGTGCGCGATATATACGCGCGGTCGTGGGAGGCCTCATGTCCAAGACCCTGGTCGACATCGACGACGACAAGCTGGCCTTCGCTCAGCGCCAGCTCGGCACCAAGACCAAGCGGGAGACCATCGACCGGGCGTTGACCATAGCGTCCGCGATCAGTGCCGACGACCGGGCACGTGCGCTGGGCTGGCTCCAGGAGAACGCCGATGCGTTCCTGGACTTCGACGTCCTCGCGGAACGGGAACGGGCGGGACTGTGACATACCTGGCCGACACCTCCGCCGTGTGGCGGCTTCTGCGCCGACAGCTCGGTCCACCGTGGCCCGACCGGGTGGCACGCGGGCTGGTCGCCATCTGTCCGCCCGTCGAGGCCGAACTGATGCCGGGCCTCCGGTCCGACCGGGACTACGAGCCCTTCTTCACCGTTCTCGGCCAGACCTTCGGCTGGGTTCCCGCACTCGACGACCCGTGGCCGAAGATCGTGGAGGTACAGCGGGACCTGGTGAGGATCGGGCACCATCGCGGCCCCTCCCCCATGGACATCCTGATCGCTCTCACCGCCGAGCGGCATGGCCTGACCGTCCTGCACGTCGACGACGATTTCGAGGCCATCGCCAAGGTGAGACCAAGCATCCCCATGACCCGGGGTGAGGCACGCGGCGACTGATCCCGCGACACCCCACCGCCCGTCACGACGTCACAGCGTCAGCCCCCGCACCAGCAGGTCCAGCAGGGCGCAGGCGAACAGGGCGATGCCGATGAAGCCGTTGACGCTGAAGAAGGCCCGGTTCAGGCGGGAGAGGTCGTGCGGGCGGACGATGGAGTGCTCGTACACGAACGCGCCCGCCACGATCAGCAGGCCCAGCCAGAAGAAGGCGCCCGCGCCGGTGGCGAGGGCGTACCAGACGAACAGCGCCGTCGTCACCGCGTGGCACACCCGGGCGCCCCAGATCGCCGCCGGGATGCCGAAGCGGGCCGGGACCGACATGACGCCGATCTCGCGGTCGGTCTCGACGTCCTGGCAGGCGTAGATCAGGTCGAAGCCGCCGATCCAGACGCCGACCGCGAGGCCGAGGATCACCGCGTCCCAGGACCACTCGCCGGTGATGGCGAGCCAGCCGCCGACCGGGCCCATGGCCTGGGCGAGGCCCAGGATGGCCTGCGGGAAGTTCGTGAACCGCTTGCCGTACGGGTAGACCACCATCGGGATCACCGCGACCGGCGCCAGGGCCAGGCAGAGCGGGTTGAGCAGGGCGGCGGAGCCGAGGAAGACCACGACCGCGATCAGGGCGCCGGTCCAGGCGTGCTTCACCGACATCGCGCCGGTCACCAGCTCGCGGTGCGCGGTGCGCGGGTTGCGGGCGTCGATCTCGCGGTCGATGATCCGGTTCACCGCCATGGCGAAGGTGCGCAGGCCCACCATGCAGACCGTGACCAGCAGCAGCTTGGCCCAGTGGATGTTCTTGTCCCACTCGTACATCGCGGTGAGCGAGGCGATGTAGGCGAACGGCAGGGCGAAGACCGAGTGCTCGATCATCACCAGGCGCAGGAACGCCTTGGTGCGTCCGGGCTGCGGGATCGCGGCGGAGGCGCTGGTCACAGGCCGTACTCCTTCCAGCGGCGGTCGACCTTCGCCGCCGTCTCCGGGTCGGACAGGACCATGTCGGGCCAGCCGCCGTCGCGGGTGTAGCCCTCCTCGGGCCACTTCTTCGTCGCGTCGATGCCCGCCTTGCCGCCCCAGAACTGCTGGTAGGAGGCGTGGTCGAGGTGGTCCACGGGGCCTTCGACGACGGTGAGGTCGCGGGCGTAGTCCGTGTTGCCCAGGGCCCGCCACGCGACCTCGTGCAGATCGTGCACGTCGCAGTCGGAGTCGACCACCACGATCAGCTTCGTCAGGGACATCATGTGCGCCCCCCAGATCGCGTGCATGACCTTCTGCGCGTGCTTGGGGTACTTCTTGTCGATCGAGACGATCGCGCAGTTGTGGAAACCGCCCGCCTCGGGGAGGTGGTAGTCCACGATGTCCGGGACGATGATCTTCAGCAGCGGGAGGAAGAACCGCTCCGTCGCCCGGCCGAGCGGGCCGTCCTCGGTCGGCGGCCGGCCGACCACGATCGACTGCAGCAGGGGCCGCCTGCGCATCGTCACGCAGTCGATGGTCAGGGCGGGGAAGGGCTCCTGCGGGGTGTAGAAGCCGGTGTGGTCGCCGAAGGGGCCCTCGGGCAGCATCTCGCCGGGCTCCAGCCACCCCTCCAGCACGACCTCCGCGTTCGCCGGCACCTGCAGCGGGACGGTCTTGCAGTCGACCATCTCGATCCGCTTGCCCGCGACGAACCCGGCGAAGAGGTACTCGTCGATGTCGCCGGGCAGCGGGGCGGTGGAGGCGTAGGTGACGGCCGGAGGGCAGCCGAAGGCGATGGCGACCGGCAGCCGCTCACCGCGCCGGGCCGCCACCTGGTAGTGGTTGCGGCTGTCCTTGTGGATCTGCCAGTGCATGCCGATCGTGCGCCGGTCGTGGCGCTGGAGGCGGTACAGGCCGAGGTTGCGGATCCCGGTCTCCGGGTCCTTGGTGTGGGTCAGCCCCAGGTTGAAGAAGGAGCCGCCGTCCTTGGGCCAGGTGAACAGGGCCGGCAGCCGCTCCAGGTCGACGTCGTCGCCGGTGAGCACGACCTCGTGCACCGGCGCGTCCTTCACCTTCTTCGGCGGTACGTGCGCCATCGCGCCGAGCTTGCCGAAGGCCTCGCGGACGCCGACGAACCCGTGCGGCAGCTCCGGCCTCAGGAGCCCGCCGATCTTGTCGCTGATGTCGCCGTACGACTTCAGGCCCAGGGCCTTGAGCAGGCGGCGGTCGGTGCCGAAGACGTTCATCGCGAGGGGCATCGAGGAGCCCTTCACGTTCTCGAACAGCAGCGCCGGGCCGCCCGCCTTCTGCACCCGGTCGACGATCTCCCCGACCTCCAGGTACGGGTCCACCTCGGCCTTGACACGCTTGAGGTCGCCCTCGCGTTCCAGTGCCCTGAGCAGGGAGCGAAGATCGTCGTATGCCATGCGTCCCAGTATCTGCCACCCGATACGCTGGCTCGGTCACCGGGGCCCGCTCACTCGTCTGGGGGATCGCACGACGATGCTCAGGTATCTGCCCTTCCTACTGGTCCTGGCGCTGTGGATCTACGCGTTCGTGGACTGCCTCAACACGCCCGAGGACGAAGTGCGCGGGCTGCCCAAGGTGGCCTGGGTGTTCATCATCCTGCTGTTCGGCGAGGTGCTCGTCGGCCCGGTGGCGTGGCTGGTCGCCGGCCGGAAGCGCACCGCGCCGGCCTCCGGTCAGGGCCGCTGGGTCGCGCCCGACGACAACCCCGAGTTCCTGAAGTCGCTGCGCGAGGAGAACCGGCGCGGCGAGGACAACGACGGCGCCTGAGGGGCGCGGACACCTCGCGGACGTCACGCCTCCCGGGGCGGGGCGTCCTTTCGCAGGACGAGTTCCAGCAGCCCCGGGAAGCGGGCCTCGAACTCCCTCCTGCGCAGCCGGTTGACCCGCCGGGGGCCCTCGTCGCGCTGCTCCACCAGACCCGCCCCGCGCAGTACGGCGAAGTGATGGCTCAGCGCCGCCTTGCCGACCGGCACGTCGAAGCTGCCGCAACTGCGCGACCACTCGGCCGACTCCGCCAACTCCCGCACCAGGGTGAGGCGTACCGGGTCGGCGAGGGCGGCCAGCGCCGTCTGCACGGAGACGTCGTCGGGGTGGGTGTGCTCGGGGGCGGCCCGATGACTGGTGGTGGTCCGCTGCGCCACGCCGCGCTCCTGTCCGCTCTCCGCTTGCGAGTGTTCGATGAGAACCATACACTCCCGACTGTTCGCTTTTGATTGAACAGTCTTCGACGTGACGGGGTGCGGCATGCGCGCGGTGGAGTTCCAGGAGTACGGCGGTCCCGAGGTCCTGAAGGTGGTGGAGGCCGACGTCCCCGAACCGGGCCCCGGCCAGGTGAGCGTCGACGTGGCGTACGCCGGGGTCAACTTCGCCGACCTCAAGGCGCGTTCGGAGGGCTACCGGGTCACGGAGCTGCCCTTCCGCCCGGGTCTGGAGGTGTCCGGCCGCGTCCGGGCGGTGGGCGAGGGCGTCACCGGTCTGACCACGGGGCAGGAGGTGACCGCCCTGACGGAAGGCGGGGCGTACGCGGACGTGGTCCTCGCCGACGCCGTGACCGTCTTCCCGCTCCCGGCCGGTGCGGACCTGCGCACGGCGGCGGCACTGCCGACCGTGCTGCCCACGGCCTACGCGCTCGTCCACGCCGTGGGCCGGCTCCAGCCCGGCGAGACGGTCCTCGTGCAGGGCGCGGCGGGCGGGGTCGGCACCGTGGTGGGGCAGTTGGCGAAGGCGGCGGGCGCCGGGGCGGTGTACGGCGTGGTGTCGGGCGCGGCGAAGGCGGCGTACGCGCGCGGACAGGGCTACGACGAGGTGTTCGTCGGGGAGTTCGCGGAGCCGGTGCGGGCGGTGACCGGCGGCCGCGGGGTCGACCTGGTGCTGGACCCCGTCGGCGGCGAGACCCTCCGGGCCGGCCTGGCCTCGCTGGCGGTCTTCGGGCGGCTGGTCTCCTTCGGCAACGCGAGCTCGGCGCCGGCCTGGAGCGTGGGGCAGCCCGAGCTGTACCCGCGGGGCGTGTCGGTCGGCGGCTTCTCGATCCTCACGCTGGCGCGGACGGCGCCGGGCGAGCTGCGGTCGCTGGCCGAACGGGCCTTCGCGAAGGTGGTGGACGGGACGGTGTCCCTGCCGGTGACGGCCGAGTTCACCCTGGAAGAGGCCGCCGAGGCGCACCGTCTGATGGGCGCCCGGACCAGCACCGGCAAGCTGCTGCTGCGGGTGGGCGGCGCGCACTGAGCACCGGGCGGCCGGCGCTCCAGGTGCGGGGAGCCGCCGCTCACTCCTCCGGGTCGGCCTCCAGCCAGGTCAGGAGCATGTCGTCCAGCAGGGACTGCAGGGGGCGGCCCGAGGCGTGGGCGTTGATCTCCACCTGGACCGTGGCCCAGCAGGTGAGGCTCATGACGAGGACGCGCAGGCCGTCCGTGCCGTAGCGGTCGAGGATGTCGTCGGCGCAGTCCAGGGCCTCCCGGGCGATCTCCTCGGCGGGGTAGGTCCCGGCCGCCCTGCGCAGGAGGTCGATGGAGAGGCGGGAGACCTCGGGGGTGAGGGCGGCCAGGCGCTTGTCCTCTTCTTCGTCCACGCGCTCACCGTAGGGGACGGGGCGCCTTCTGTGCCGTTTCCGAGCGGAATCCGCCCGTAAGGGAAGAACGCCCGCAGGTCACGGCCCGCACGGCCCGCACGGCCACGACCGCCGCCGCCGGTCAACGGTGGTTGCCCTCGCGTTTCGGCCACAGGAGAGTGGGGCGCATGGATCTGGCACAGGCACGCACCTGGCTCACCACCGCCGTCGAGGAGGCCCGCGCCGGTCTCGCCGAGGGCGGCATCCCGATCGGGGCCGCGCTGTACGGCGCCGACGGCACCCTCCTCGGCCGGGGCCACAACCGGCGCGTCCAGGACGGCGACCCCTCGACGCACGCGGAGACGGCCGCGTTCCGGGCGGCGGGGCGGCAGCGCTCGTACCGCGGCACGACGATGGTGACGACCCTGTCGCCGTGCTGGTACTGCTCCGGCCTGGTCCGGCAGTTCGGCATCTCCCGGGTCGTGATCGGGGAGGCGGAGACCTTCCACGGCGGGCACGACTGGCTGGCGGAGCACGGCGTGGAGATCGTGCTGCTGGACGACCCCGAGTGCGCCGGGATGATGCGCGACTTCATCGACAGGCAGCCGGCCCTGTGGAACGAGGACATCGGTGACATCGGCGGCACCGGCATCGGTGAGTGACGCCCTGCCCCCGTGTTCCGGCCATCGGTCTGCGGCCCTGGCCGGCGGGCGCCGAGCAGGCGCAGCCTGTGGTCCCGCGGCGCAGGCCGTCGCGGCTCCCCGGTGGCGGCGAGGGCGCACACGGTGCCGTGGAGCGGCTCGGCCCGGCGGCCCGGGTTCATTGCCGGAGGGCCCGCCGGGCACGGGGGTCACCCAGCGCGGCCGCCTCGGTGAACCATCGCACGGCCTCGCTCTCGCGGCCGTCCTTGGCAATGAGCACCCCGAGCGCGTACATGCCTCCGGCGTTCCCCGCCTCGGCGGCCCTGCGATACCACTGCTCGGCCTCCGCCGGGTTCCCCTGTCCCTCGTACAGCAGCCCCCGGTTCACCGCCCCGCCGGTGAACCCGGCGTCGTACGAGCGCTCGTAGAGAGCGGCGGCCCGGCCGAGGTCGCCGCGTCTCTCGGCCAGGTGGCCCAGGATGTCCAGCGCGCCGGGGTGTCCCCCGGCCGCCTCCCGTTCCAGCAGTTCCTCGTCCTGCGGGTAATCGGCGCGCCTGAGCCGGCTGCCGGCGATGGCGATGGCGGCTTCGCGGTGACCCGAGTAGGAAGCCATCTCGAAGTGCCAGTTGGCCTGGTTCTCGTTGCCCGCCGCCTGGAAGTACCGCCCGAGGTTGTACTGCGACTCGACCCGGCCGAGGGCGGCCGCCTTGCGGTAGTGATCGAGCGCCTCTTCGACCACCTCCGGATTCCCGGTGTCCAGGAGGCACTTGGCGAGCCCGTGCATGGCTCCGGTGTCACCGCTGTCCGCGGCCCGGCGGAACCATCCGATCGCCTCGTCGAGTTCACCGGCGTCCACGTGCAGCAGCGCCAGGTTGTACTGCGCGTTCACGCTGCCCGCGTCCGCCGCGCGGCGGTACAGCCGACGGGCGGCGTCGACCCGCCCGCTCCGGGCCAGTCCGACCGCGCGCACACAGGCCGTCCAGCCCTTCAGCCCACCGTGTCTGCCCACCCCGCCCCCCGTTGTCCGCGGACACAGCGCATGGTCCCACGGGCTCGGGACACCCCGGAAGGGTGCGGCCCGGCCGGGCGGTGGCCGTCGAGTGGCCGTTCTAGGACTTCTCCAGGACGTCGATCAGGCGCTCGAAGCGGGCGCGCCAGCGGGCCTCGGACTCGTGCTCGCCCTGGAACTCGTGGGTGAAGCGGAGCAGGCAGCCGTCGTCCCCGGCCCGTTCCAGGTGGAATCTGACCCGCCCGCCGCCTCGCAGCGTGTACTCGGCGACCCGGTCCACGTCCCACGCCGTGACCTGGCCCTCGCCCAGATCGCGCAGGGCGACCTCGCCGCCGAGCCGGGGCTCCAGGACGTCGGCGGCGGTGAACCACCCCGCGAGCCCCTCCGGGGTGGCCAGCGCCGGCCAGGCCTGCTCCATGGGCCGCGGGAGCCGCACCAGGAAGTGCAGGATATGCGTGTTCCCGTGGGTCTGGCTGGTGCCCTGTTCTATGGAACCGGTCATGACACCAGCGTGACGCGCACGGGAACGTTGTGCACCCGAGGGGCTCGGAGTCCGGCTCGGAGTCCGGCTCTCAGACGCCCGCGTAGGAGTGCTTGCCGGAGACGAAGATGTTCACGCCGTAGTAGTTGAACAGCCAGCAGCCGAACGCGAGCAGGGCGAGGTAGGCGGCCTTGCGGCCCTTCCAGCCGGCCGTGGCGCGGGCGTGCAGGTAACCGGCGTAGGCGACCCAGGTGATGAACGACCAGGTCTCCTTGGGGTCCCAGCCCCAGTAGCGGCCCCACGCGTCGCCCGCCCAGATGGCGCCCGCGATGATCGTGAACGTCCACAGCGGGAAGACGGCCGCGTTGACGCGGTAGGAGAACTTGTCGAGGCTCGCCGAGGCGGGCAGCCGCTCCAGGAACGACGTGGCGAAGCGGCCGGGCTTGCCGCCGGTGGCGAGCTTGTTCTCGTAGCTGTCCTTGAACAGGTACAGCAGCGTGGCGACCGCGCCGACGTAGAAGACCGCGCCGCACAGGATCGCCGTGGAGACGTGGATGTACAGCCAGTACGAGTGCAGGGCGGGCACCAGCTGGGCGCTGGCGGTGTACAGGACGGTGACGGCGAGACCGAGGTCGAGCAGGACCGTGGTGATCAGGAAGAGCCCGAGCCAGCGAATGTTCTTCTTCAGCGCGAGCAGCGTGAGGTACACGCCGACGGCGACCGTGGAGAAGGTGATGTTGAACTCGTACATGTTGCCCCACGGCGCCCGCTCCACCGACAGGGCCCGCGCGAGGACACCGCCGAGCTCGACGAGGAAGGCGAGCGCGGTGAGGGAGACGGCGATCCGCCCGTAGAGGTCGCCCTGCGCGTCCCCGCCGTGCGCGCCCGGCCCGTCCGGCACGTCACGGGAGCCGGCGGCGGACCGTACGACGACCTTCGGCCGCTCCAGCACGGCGGTGCCGCCGGCCTTCTTGACGGTGACGGCAGGGGCCGCGGCCGCCTTCTTGGGCTCGGTGAGCGCGGCGGCCGTGCGGGCCACCTTGCTGCGGCTGCCGAAGAGCCATTCGGCGATGTAGGCGAAGAAGGCCAGGGTGTAGACGGCCATCGCGGAGTAGATCAGCGTGTTGCTGATGTTCGCGAGGTGTTCGTTGGTGGCGGCGGCGAGATTCACTGCTTCTCAGCCCCTTCGGCAGGAACGACTTCGGGGTCGGGGGAATCGGAGGGATCGGCGGAGTCGGAGGAGTCGGCGGAGGCGGAAGCTGAGGAGGCGGCGGATGCCGGGCCGGAGGGGTTGGCGGGTGCCCGGCCGGAGGGGCCGGCGGAGGCTTCGTCGGTGTCGTCCGCGGCGTCGGAGGCGTCGGAGTCCGCGGAGGCGTCGGGTTCGGGGGCGCCCGGCGCCTGGTCGTAGAGGATTCCGGCGAGGTCGCCGAGTTCCTCGGGCACCTTGGCGGACTCGCTGCGGCCGAGCCCGGCCATCTCGACGACCGTGACGCCGTCGGCGCCCCGCGTTGCCCGCACCCAGACGCGGCGCCGCTGGACGAACAGGGACGCGGCGAGGCCGAAGATCGCCACCAGGGCGCCGCCCAGCGCCCACCCGCTGCCGGGCTGCTGGGTGATCTGGAACTGCGCCCATTCCCTGACGTGCTTCTCGAGGGTGATCGAGCCGGCGCCGCCCGGGAGCGTCATGGTCTGGCCGGGGTGCAGGTTCTTGCGCAGCACCTGGCCGTCGGCCTTCTTGAACGGCTTCATGTTCTTCAGGTCGAGCTGGTACACGCTCTGCGGGATGCCCGAGTCGACGCCGAGGTCGCCGTGGTAGCCGACCAGGTTCAGCGTCGGGTTGCGCAGTGCCGGGAACGTGGAGGCCGTCTCGCTGCCCACGGTGTAGGTCGGCAGGAAGAACGCCTGGAAGCCGAGCTGCTCCCGGACGCCCTTGGCGTTGCGGTAGCCGTCCATCACCTTGATCGCGCCGGAGGAGGTGGCGAAGGAGTCCAGCGGCAGCAGCGGGACGGCGTCGCGGTAGACGACGTTGCCCTTGCCGTCGCGGACGGTGACGACGGGCGCGTAACCGTGGGCGGCGAGGTAGACCTTGGAGTCGCCGACCTCCAACGGCTCGTTGACCCTGATCGTGGTCTTCTTCTCCTTGCCGTACGCGCCCACGCTGTAGTCGATCTTGGCCTGGTAGGTGCGCGGCGTGCCCCGGTTGGGGCCGGTTTCCTCGTAGGTGCCCCGGAAATCCTTCAGGTCGAAGCTGAAGGGGGTGAGGTCGTCGGTGGTGAACAGGTTGCCCGACTTGAAGTTGTCGTACTGCGTGATGGTGTTGGCGAAGCCGTCGCCCTCGACCACCAGCTTGTAGCCCTCGGACTTGAACAGCTGGCCCCAGGCGAAGGCGACCAGCATCACGATCAGCGCCACGTGGAAGGCGAGGTTGCCGATCTCGCGCAGATAGCCCTTCTCGGCGGCGATCGCGTCACCGGCGATGTGGGCGCGGAAGCGGCGCTTCTTCAGCAGCGTGAGCGCGGCCTCGCGGACCTGTTCGGGCTCGGCGGTGGTGCGCCAGGTGGTGTAGGCGGGCAGCCGGGTCAGCCGGCGCGGGGCGGCCGGCGGACGGCCGCGCAGCTGGCCCACGAACTGCCAGGTGCGGGGCACGATGCAGCCGATGAGCGAGACGAACAGCAGGATGTAGATCGCGGAGAACCACACCGAGCTGTAGACGTGGAAGAGGCCGAGCTTGTCGTAGACCGGCCCGAGGAGGTTGTGGGCCTTGCGGAACTGGGCGACCTTCGTCGCGTCGATGCCGGTCTGCGGGATCAGCGAGCCGGGGATCGCGCCGAGCGACAGCAGCAGGAGCAGCAGCAGCGCCACCCGCATCGAGGTGAGCTGGCGCCAGAACCAGCGCGCCCAGCCGATCACGCCCAGGGAGGGCAGGTTCGGCAGTTCCTCCTTGGGCGCGGTGGACAGCTGGGAACCGGCGGCGCCCAGGTCCTGGTCCTCGCCCGTGGCGGGGGCGTTGTCGGTGGTGGTCTTGCTCATCGATCAGATCCCCACAGTGAAGCCGGCGGACCAGGACTGCATGTCCTGCACGAGGCGGTCCCAGGCGCCGGTCAGCAGCAGCAGACCGGTCACGATCATCATCGTGCCGCCGATCCGCATCACCCAGACATAGTGGCGCTTGACCCAGCCGAAGGCGCCGAGCGCCTTGCGGAAGGCGACCGCGGCGAGCACGAAGGGCACACCGAGGCCGAGGCAGTAGGCGACGGTCAGGACGGCCCCGCGGCCCGCGCTGGACTGCTGCGAGGACAGGGCCAGCACGGAGGCGAGCGTCGGGCCGATGCAGGGCGTCCAGCCGATGCCGAACAGCGCGCCCAGGACGGGGGCGCCGGCCAGGCCGGCCACCGGCCGCTTGTGCAGGCGGAACTCACGCTGGGTCATCCACGGCATCAGGCCCATGAAGAAGAGCCCCATGAGGATCATGAACGCGCCGAGCACCTTCGACAGGACGCCCTTGTTGTCCTGGAGGCTGTCGCCGAAGTAGCCGAACAGCGCGCCGCTGGAGACGAACACGGCGGTGAAGCCGAGCACGAACAGCGAGGCGCCCGCCACCATCCGCCCGCGCCGGGCCTCGGCCAGGTCGGTGCCGGTGACCCCGGTGACGTAGCTGAGGTAGCCGGGGACGAGGGGCAGGACGCACGGGGAGAAGAAGGAGACGAGTCCGCCGAGCAGCGCGACGGGCAGCGCGACCAGCAGGGCCCCGTTGAGCACCGTGCCGTTGTAGCCCGTCGCGGCGAGCGTGGTGACGGCGCTCACGTCACTTCTCCGCGAGGACCGGGGCGACCATCTTGCGCAGCTTCTCCTCGCTGAGCGCGGCCAGCGAGCGGGCGGCGATCTTCCCGTCCCGGTCCAGTACGAGGGTGGAGGGGACGGCCTGCGGGTTCAGGGTGCCCTTCTTGAAGCGGAGCATCAGCTTGCCGGTCGGGTCGTACAGGCTGGGGTAGGTGATGCCCTGCTGCTTCTCGAAGGCGACCGCGTTCTCGATGCTGGTGTCGCGGGTGTTGATGCCGACGAACTGCACGCCCTTGCCCTTGAGGTCCTGGTAGACCGTCTCGAAGTTGCGCGCCTCGGCCCGGCAGGGGGCGCACCAGGAGCCCCACATGTTCAGGACGACGATCTTGCCCTTGAAGGAGGCGACGTCGACCTGCCCGCCGTCCACGGTCTTGCCCGACAGGTCGGGCGCCGCGGCGCGCTCCCCCTTCTCCGCGGTGGAGATGCCGTCCTTGCCCATGACGAAGTTGGTGTCACCGCCCCCGCCCGAGGTGCCTCCCGAACCGCACGCGGACACGGTCAGCGCGGCGGCCGCGGCCAGGGCGGCGAGGGCGGCACGGCTACGTCGGTTCGAGCGCAGGGGGGCGCGGCTGGCGGCGGTCATGTGAAAAGTTTCGCATGTCCGTTCCGAGGATCTTGCGCACCCCCCTCACGGTCGCCCGGGGACCGGGGAACCGCAGGTCAGGCGGCCTTTCCGGAGGCCGTGGAGACGACGTCCGCAAAGTAGTCCTTCCAGCCTCCGGCGGGCCGCTGGCCGACGTCGAGGGTGCGCAGCTTCGCGAGCACCTCGGGCTTCTGCACGTCCATCCAGTCGGCGAACTGCCGGAAGGAGACCATGCGCACGTCCGCGCCCTTCTCCTTCTCCCGCGCGATGTGCTTCAGCGCCTGCTCGACGGCGTCCATGTAGATGCCGCCGTTCCACTGCTCGAAGTGGTTGCCGACGAAGAAGGGCGCGCGGTTGGTGTCGTAGGCCCGCTCGAAGCCCGATATGTACGCCTGGGCGGCCTGCTCGCGCCAGGCCGGGTAGTTGTAGGCGGGCGCGTTCGTGGAGTTGACCGACTGGTTGGCGAGCATGTTGTAGTCCATCGACAGGACCTCGAAACTGTGTCCGGGGAAAGGTATCTGCTGCAGCGGCAGGTCCCACAGGCCCTGCTTCTTGTCGGGCCAGACCTGGCGGCCGCCGGGCGAGGAGGCGTCGTAGCGCCAGCCGAGCTCGCGGGCGGTGGGCAGCAGGTTGTCCTGGCCGAGCAGGCAGGGGGTGCGGCCGCCGACGAGTTCCTTGTCGTAGTCGAAGGGCAGGGCGGGCAGGTCGGTCCAGCCGGTGTTGGTGCGCCACTCCTTGACGAAGGACTTGGCCTGCTGGATCTCGCTCTTCCACTGCTGGGGCGTCCAGTTGCCGACCGTGCCGGAGCCGGAGCAGAAGTGGCCGTTGAAGTGGGTGCCTATCTCGTGCCCTTCGAGCCAGGCGCGGCGGACGTTCTTCAGGGTGGCCTTGACGTGCTCGTCGGTGAGGTAGCCGATGTCGGAGGCGCCGCGCGGGTTGTTGGGCGGGTCGTACAGCCGCTTCTTCGACTCCGGCAGCAGGTAGAGGCCGGAGAGGAAGAAGGTCATGTGCGCGCCGTGCTCCTTGGCGAGGTCGAGGAAGCGCGGGAAGAGGCCGTTGCCGACCTCGCCGGCGCCGTCCCAGGAGAAGACGACGAACTGCGGCGGGGTCTGGCCGGGCTCGAGCGGTTCGGGCTTCTTCGGCTGTCCCGGCTGGCCGCCGGTGAACGAGGTCGAGCCGTCACCGAGGGGCCGGGCCGGATGCCCGGTGGGCTTCTTGCCGTGGCCTCCGGATCCTCCGGCGCCTTCGCCGCGGGCCGGTCCGTGCGACGGCTTGAGGCTGCCGCAGCCCGCGAGTCCCGCGGTGGCCGCGACTCCCGCACCGAGACCGAGCATTCCCCTCCGAGAGAGCGCGCGCATTACAACCCCGTTCGTCATGTCCTCTGTTGGTTCACATAGTCAGAGGACATGACGAACGTGGAGGTTCCGGCCCGGCTCACCGGTTCCGCAACGAATGTCACGAGCGCGTCATGGAGCGCCGGGAACCAGAGGCACCCGGCGGGCACCCGCCGGGCACCCGGCGGGCACCCGCCGGGTTCCTCCGGGATGTTCCGGGTGTCTCAGGCGCCGAACGCCTTGTCCTTCCCCTTCACCGGCCTGGCTCCGGCGAGGAGATGGGCCGGGACCAGGTCGCGGGCCGGCTCGGAGTAGCCGACGGACACGATCCGGTCGCCCTGGTAGGTGAAGGTCGTCAGCGAGGCGAGCGTGCACTGCCGCTTGCGCGGGTCGTGCCACAGCCGCCGCCGCTCGACGTACGAGCGCACGATCCAGATCGGCAGCTGGTGGCTGACGAGCACCGCCTCGTGGCCGCGGGCGGCGTCCTTGGCCGCGTCCAGCCCCCGCATCATCCGTACGACGATGTCGAGGTACGGCTCACCCCAGGACGGCTTGAACGGGTTGACCAGGTACTTCCAGTTCTCCGGCCGGCGCAGCGCCCCGTCCCCGACGCCGAAGGTCTTGCCCTGGAAGATGTTGTCGGCCTCGATGAGCCGTTCGTCGGTGGCGAGGTCGAGGCCGTGCGCCTTGGCGATCGGGGTGGCCGTCTCCTGGGCCCGCTCCAGCGGGGAGGAGACGGCGTAGGTGATGTCGCGGCCGGCGAGGTGCTCGGCGACCCGGTCGGCCATCTGCCGGCCGAGCTCGGACAGGTGGTAGCCGGGCAGCCGCCCGTACAGGATCCCGTCCGGGTTGGCGACCTCGCCGTGCCGCATGAGGTGGACGACCGTGATGTCGCTCGGGGTGCTCACGCCGTCGCCTCCGCAGCGGCTCGGGCCGCCGCCGGGAGGGCGTCGGCGATCTTCTGGACGGCCCGCTCGTCGTGGGCCGTGGACACGAACCAGGACTCGAAGGACGAGGGCGGCAGGTAGACGCCCTGCGCCAGCATCGAGTGGAAGAACGCGGTGAAGCGGAAGGACTCCTGCTTCTTGGCGTCCTCGTAGTCACGGACCTCGCGGTCGGTGAAGAAGACGGAGAACATGTTGGAGGCGTTCTGCACCTGGTGCGCGACGCCCTCCTTGCCCAGCGCCTCGGTGACGAGCCCGCGGATCTGCTCCGACACGGCGTCGACCTTGTCGTACGCGGCGTCGTCGAGGAGGCGCAGCTGGGCGAGGCCGGCCGCGGTGGCGACCGGGTTCCCGGAGAGGGTGCCGGCCTGGTAGACGGGCCCGGCGGGCGCGAGGTGCGCCATGACGTCGGCCCGGCCGCCGAACGCGGCCGCGGGGAACCCGCCGCCCATCACCTTGCCGAAGGTCATCAGGTCGGGCCGGACGCCGTCGACGCCGTACCAGCCGGCGCGGCTGGTGCGGAAGCCGGTCATGACCTCGTCGGAGATGTAGAGGGCGCCGTTCTCCCGGCAGGCGTCCTTCAGCCCCTGGTTGAACCCGGGCCGCGGCGGTACGACGCCCATGTTGCCCGGCGACGCCTCGGTGATCACGCAGGCGATCTCGCCCGGGTGCCGGTGGAACGCCTCCTGCACGGCCTCCAGGTCGTTGTACGGCAGGACGATGGTGTCGCCGGCCTGGGCGCCGGTGACGCCCGGGGTGTCGGGCAGGGCGAAGGTGGCGACGCCGGACCCGGCGGAGGCGAGCAGCGCGTCCACGTGCCCGTGGTAGCACCCGGCGAACTTGATCACCTTGGCGCGCCGGGTGAAGCCGCGCGCGAGCCGGATGGCCGACATGGTCGCCTCGGTCCCGCTGCTGACCAGCCGCACCTGCTCCACCGGCTCGACCCGGGCGACGATCTCCTCGGCGAGCGCGACCTCGCCCTCACCGGGTGTGCCGAAGGAGGTGCCGCGGGAGACGGCCTCCTGCACGGCGGCGATCACCTCGGGGTGGGAGTGCCCGAGGATCATGGGCCCCCAGGAGCACACGAGATCGACGTACTCACGCCCGTCCGCGTCGGTGAGGTACGGCCCGCTGCCGGACACCATGAACCGGGGCGTGCCGCCCACGGCGCCGAAGGCGCGCACCGGGGAGTTCACGCCGCCGGGGGTGACGGCGGCCGCCCGGTCGAACAGGGCCTGCGAGACAGGCGCGTCGTATGAATAGGGCAATTCGCTCATGACCTGCGACTTCTCCGACCTTCTCCGACTTGCTCGGGATCCGGTTGCCAGTGACCTCCTCAGGGTAGGCCAGCCGTCGCCGGCGGCAGCGGGCGCACGAGCGAGCGCACGGCCCGGTCTCCCGTGCGGCCGGTGCCGGGTCCCGTGCCCGGTCTCCTGACCCGGCGACCCGCCCCCGAGCCCCGTGGTCTGCGAGACTGGGACCTGATACACACAGCTCACGGGCCCCATGACGCACACGGGCGTGGTCGGGGGCTGCGGAGATCCCGCGGACGGGTATTTCAGCGCACGTTTCGGCGTGCGGCCGTGGGGGAGGTCACTGACACGATGATCGGGTTGCGCGGCGGGGGCCACGCGTCCTAGAAAAGCAGTCGGGTGGAGATATGCATCGCGGTGGCGGACTGGGCGAGGGGACTGACGACCTGGGTCCTCGACGTGCCCGGCGGGGAAGGCACCGACGCGAAGCGGAGGAATCTTCGGAAGCACTCAAAGGACACGGCGTGCCGGGTGAGTCGGAGCGCGACGAACGACGTATGGAACGTCGGATCGATCAGCTCAGCACGGGAAGCAGGAATGGTGGTCGGGTGGGGGTGACGTACAAGTACTTCGGCGCGCCCGACGGCGCGACCGCGGCCCGCGTCCCGATCTCGATGCGCCCCGAGGAACTCGGCGGCGACGAGCTCGGTATGGGTGGCATGTTCACCAAGATCAAGCCGGAGACGATGGCGGCGATGGTCCTCACCGGCATCGAGGGCGTCCCGCTGCACAAGGTGCCGCCGCTCGAGCTGGTCGTCCTGCATCCGGACTACGCGGTCGTGAAGCTGCCCATGACGGTCGTCGACCCGCTGCGCGGCATAGGCGAGGAGGCGGTCGGCGCGGCGGCGTTCATCTGGTCGACGGTCCCCGACCGCGGCGGCCCGCGGGACGCGTTCAACGTCTACCAACTCCTCCACGAATGGCAGGACTTCAGCCACCGCCTGCACGAGGCGGGGCACCAGCCGTACTGCCTGGTGTGGCCCTGACCCGGTCCGAAGCCGAAGCCCCGGGGGGGCTCACCCCGGGGCGGGTCCTGTGCCGACGGCCGTGCGGGGACCGGCGGGTGACGTCAGGGCTGGTCGTACCAGGCGAACGCGGTGATCCGCCAGCCGTCCGGGGTGCGGACGAACTGGATGGTCTTGGTCCCGCCACCCTCGTACGGCTCACCGTCCAGGATCCCGGACTTGCGGTAGTCACCGAAACGCGACGCGATATCGCCCGCGATCTCGGTCCGCTCGGAGACCTCCCACTCGGAGAACTCGACAAGCCGGCCGTCGGTCAGCAGCCGCCGGCGAGGCTCGATGAACTCCTCCACGGTGTAGACCGTGAACTCCGGACCGGACTTGACGATCACACCGTTCGGAAGGACCAGCCGGCGGATCCGGGCCACGTCGGCGACCTTGCCACCCCGGTTGTCGAAGGCGCCGAAGAACTCGGCCGTCACCGCGTCGATCTCGGTCTTGGACACGCCGGGACGGTAACACCGGAGCGGCGCCCCGGGCACCCGTGCCCGACCGGCGTCAAGCGCTTGCGTCGGCGGGGTCGCCGAGGATCACCGCGGGCGCAGGCGGCAACCCTGCCCCGCTCTCCCTGCCGCGTCCGGACGAAGCGGAGTGCGGCGGGGCGGGTGCCGACCCACCGAGCCGAGAGGAACCCGACCGTGCCCCATGACCTCCCGACGCTTGAACTCGCCTTTCCCGGCCCGGAACGTGACCGTGGTGTGTCGGCGGTCCTGAGCGGCCGGAAGACCGCGCTCACCGGCCTGCTGGAGATCTACGAACACGCCGGAGAAGCGCTGCCGGTGATCGGCCAGCGCTTCTCGGTGCTCGATTCCGCGGGCCGTCCGGCCGTCACGATCGAGGTCGTCGACGTGCGCGTCGTTCCCATGAAGGAGATCGACGACGACTTCGCCCGCGCGGAAGGGCGCGGCTACTCGGACGCGGCACAGTGGCGGGCAGCCCACGAGGAATTCTTCCGGAGCAGCGGCGTGAGCGAGTTCCTGGGGCACACCCCGGTCATCGACGACGACACCCTCGTCGTCGCCGAACGCTTCCGGGTGGTCGAGCCCGACGCCCCGGACACCCCGCGGCCCGCCGATCCGGCCGGCTGACGGCGGGACCACCGATACCGGACGATCAAGGAGACGTGATGTCATACGCGGACATGCCCAGCACGCAATGCGAGATCTTCGTCGCCGCGGCGCCACCCCGGGTCTGGGAGATCGTGATCGACATCGAAGCGCCCGTCCGTTGGAGTCCCGAACTGCAACGCGCGGAATGGCTCGACGGCGCGACGGCTCCCGCGCTGGGGGCACGCTTCGCCGGTTACAACCGGCATCCCCTGATCGGTGACTGGCGCACGGTTTCGCAGATCACCGAACTCGCCCCGGAGCGGGCCTTCGCGTGGTGCGTCTTCGATGCGGACGGCCGCTTCGGGACGGCGACGCCGAACCCGGCGGAACCCGCGGCGACATGGCGCTTCGCACTCGTCCCGGAGGCGGGAGGCACCCTGCTCCGGCAGACCGTGCGCATCGGCCCCGGACCCTCGGGGCTGAGCGCCCTCATCGACCGGATGCCGGAGAAGGAGGACCATCTCGTGGCGCACCGCCTCGGTGAGCTGCGCGACAACATGCACGCCACGCTGAACGGGATCAAGGCGGACGCGGAGCAGGCGCAACAGGCTGTCTGATCGCGGGACTTGCGGCGATCACCACGGCGGATCCCTCCCGTCCGGCCGATGTCGTCCGGGCGGGAGCGGCCGTCTACGATCAGCCGCCATGGACTGGCTGGAGCGGATCGCGAAGCTGAGGCAGTGGAGCAGGAGCGGGACCCGCGCCCCGCACAAGCCGCTGCTGCTCCTGTACGCCCTCGGCCGGTTCCAGCGGGACGCCGAGGACGGCCTGCGGTACAGCGCGGTGGAGCGGGATCTGCAGCGGCTGCTGACCGAGTACGGCCCGCCGAACCGGACGACGCCCGCCTACCCCTTCCACCACCTGGTCAGCGACGGCGTGTGGGAAGTGCGCACCGACCGCGGACCCGGCAGCCCCGGCAGCGGGGTGGGAGACCTCCGGCAGACCGGCGCCGTAGGACGGTTGGCGCCGGAGCTGAGGGCGGCGCTGCGACGGGAACCGGAACTGCTCGGCAGGGTCGCGCGGTTGCTGCTCGACCTGCACTTCCCGCCCTCCCTGCACGGCGAACTGTGCGAGGCAGTCGGCCTGGAGCTGGAGCCGGCCGGGATCCAGCAGCCGTCCGCGGCGCGCAGGCAGCGGGATCCGCGGATGCGGGAGCGGGTGCTGATCGCCTACGAGTACCGGTGCGCCTTCTGCGGTTACGACGGCAGGATCGGCACGGTGCCGGTCGGGCTGGAGGCCGCCCATGTGCGCTGGTGGGCGTTCGGCGGCCCGGACGACACCGAGAACGGGCTGTGCCTGTGCTCGCTGCACCACAAGCTCTTCGACAAGGGCGTCCTCGGCGTGGGAGACGATCACCGCATCCTGGTCTCACAGCGCTTCGTCGGCCACAGCGCCGCCGCCCGCGAGCACGTCATAGCCCTCGCCGGCCGCCCGCTCACAGGACCACAACCCGGCTCCCGTCCGGTCGCGGCCGCCCACCGCGACTGGCACACCCATCAGGTCTTCCACGGCGACCCCCGCCCGGCCACGGCCGCCTGACCACTGCGACCCTACGTGGCATACTTGAAGTATGGCCACTCGTAAGATCACCATCACCGTGCCGGAAGAGCTGGTCGAATCGATCAAGGAGCGTGTCGACGCGCGCGGGGTGTCCGGCTACATCGCGGCCGCCGCCGCTCACCAGGACGCGATGGACCGACTGCGCGAGCTGGCCGAACGCCTTGAGGCAGAGCACGGCGAGGTGTCGGACGACGAGCAGCAGGCGGCGCTGGACCGCATCGCTGCCATCGACGGCTGGCACGACGAGCAGCGGCCGGGTACGGACGAGGCCGCGTGAGCCGCACTGGACGAGCGCTGCCGCGCCAGCCGCGACAGCGCGTCTTCGTGTTCGATTCCGAGGCCCTGTCCAAGGCGGTACTGGGCGACCGGGAGCTGGCCGCGCTCATCAAGACGGCTCCGCAACTCGACATCCCCATCGTCACCTCGTCCCTCACGACCCTGGAGGCGTGGGATCCTCGCGAGGCGTCGAGGCAGGCGCTGTGGAACTGGACGCTGTCCCGGATCCGCGTCGTGCACACGGACGACCAGGTGATCGCCCTGGCGCGCGACATGCTGAAGGCGGCCGGCCTGCACGGTCACAAGTACGCGATCGACGCCGTCCTGGCGGCGGTGGCCCGGCGGGAGGCGATGCAGGGGGCCCAGGCAACGGTCTTCACCTCCGACGCCGACGACATGAACCAACTCCTCGCGGGCCACTCCGTGCGCGTCGAGAAGGTCTGACGGACCGGTCGTCCGGAACACCGGCAAGTCCATGGGGCTGCCCGGGCGTGGGCCGCGCGGGAGTGGACCGTGCCGGCCGAGCAGTGGCTGACCTCGGCCGCCTCCGCGCACGGCAGGCCGCGTTCGAGGAGGGCGGCCTGCCCCGTCGCCTGTGGCGCGTCACCCAGACCCTGCCCCGATGACCGGGCTGCCCGACGACGACTGACCATACCCACAGGGGGTATACAGGTCGTGTGACGGCGAAGGGTATCGCCCGGTTGGCGAGCAGGACGTCGTGCGGGACGTGGTGCGGTCTCGGCACGGCACAGGTGACGTTGGTCCGGCAGGTGCTGGGGGTGTGTCTGCGTGTGCAGGTCACGCTGGGCAGGCAGTCCTGAGCCGGCGCGGGGCGACTGCGGCGGGCCGGACGCGGGAGACCGGAAGAGGGGGGGGGGGGGGGGGGGGGGGGGGGGGGGGCCCCCCCCCCCCCCCCCCCCCCCCCCCCCCCCCCCCCCCTCCGCTGAGGCTTGCTCAGTCCGCTGCCTTGAAGCCGCGCAGGCGCAGCGAGTTGCCGACGACGAAGACCGAGGAGAAGGCCATGGCCGCTCCGGCGATCATCGGGTTGAGCAGTCCCGCCGCGGCGAGCGGCAGGGCGGCGATGTTGTAGGCGAAGGCCCAGAACAGGTTGGACTTGATGGTGCCCAGCGTCTTGCGGGCCAGCCGGATGGCGTCGGCGGCGGCGCGCAGGTCGCCGCGTACGAGGGTGAGGTCGCCGGCCTCGATGGCGGCATCGGTGCCGGTGCCCATCGCCAGCCCCAGGTCGGCCTGGGCGAGCGCGGCGGCGTCGTTGATCCCGTCGCCGACCATCGCCACCGCACGGCCCTCGCCCTGGAGGCGCTTGACGACGTGGACCTTGTCCTCCGGCATGACCTCGGCGATGACGTGCTCGGGGGAGATGCCGACCTCCGCGGCCACCGCCTCGGCGACGGCCCGGTTGTCGCCGGTGAGCAGGATCGGGGTCAGACCCAGGGCACGCAGCCGGGTGATCGCCTCGGCACTGGTGTCCTTGACGGCGTCGGCGACTTCGAGGACGGCCCGCGCCTCGCCGTCCCAGGCGACGGTGATCGCGGTGCGGCCCGCGGCCTCGGCTCCGGCCTTGGCGCGCGCCAGCCCGACGGGCAGTTCGATGGCCCATTCCCGCAGCAGCTTCTCGCGGCCGACAAGGACGGCGTGGCCCTCGACGATGCCCTGCACGCCGAGACCGGGGACGTTGGCGAAGTCCTCGGGGGCGGGCAGGGCGCCGACGCGGTCGGCCGCCCCTGCCGCCACCGCCCGGGCGATCGGGTGCTCCGAGGAGTGCTCCAGCGCGCCCGCGAGGCGCAGTACCTCGGTCTCGTCGGTGCCGTCGGCGGTGTGCACGGCGAGCAGCGTCATGCGGCCGGTGGTGACGGTGCCGGTCTTGTCGAGGACGATGGTGTCGGCCTTGCGGGTGGACTCCAGCACCTCGGGACCCTTGATGAGGATGCCGAGTTGGGCGCCGCGCCCGGTGCCGACCATCAGCGCGGTCGGCGTGGCCAGGCCCAGGGCGCAGGGGCAGGCGATGATCAGGACCGCGACGGCGGCGGTGAACGCGGCGGCCGGTCCGGCTCCGTTGCCGGCCCAGAAGCCCAGGGTGGCCAGTGCCAGGGCGATCACCACGGGGACGAAGACCCCGGAGATGCGGTCGGCGAGCCGCTGGGCGGCGGCCTTGCCGTTCTGCGCGTCCTCGGCCAGCTTCGCCATCCGGGCCAGCTGGGTGTCCGCGCCGACCCGGGTCGCCTCGACGACCAGACGGCCGCCCGCGTTCAGGGTGGCGCCGGTGACCGGGTCGCCCACACCGACCTCGACGGGCACCGACTCGCCGGTGAGCATGGAGGCGTCGACCGCGGACGCGCCCTCGACGACCGTGCCGTCGGTGGCGATCTTCTCGCCGGGGCGGACCAGGAAGCGGTCGCCCACCACCAGTTCCGCCGTGGGGATCGTGCGTTCGCTGCCGTCCGGGCCCAGCACGGTGACGTCCTTGGCACCCAGTTCCAGCAGGGCCTTCAGCGCGGCGCCGGCCTTGCGCTTCGAGCGGGCCTCGAAGTAGCGCCCGGCGAGGATGAAGGCGGTCACCCCGGCGGCCGCCTCCAGGTAGATGTTCCCGGCGCCGTCGGTGCGGGCGATGGTCAGCTCGAAGGGGTGGGTCATGCCCGGGGTGCCGGCGGTGCCGAAGAACAGCGCCCACAGCGACCACAGGAACGCGGCCGACGTGCCGACCGAGATCAGGGTGTCCATGGTGGCCGCGCCGTGCCGGGCGTTGGTGAAGGCGGCCTTGTGGAAGGGCCAGGCCGCGTAGGTGACGACGGGGGCCGCCAGGGTCAGCGACAGCCACTGCCAGTACTCGAACTGCAGGGCGGGCACCATCGCCATCGCGATGACCGGGACGGCCAGCAGTACGGCCGTGACCAGCCGCTCCCGCAGCGACCGCAGTCCGTCGGCGGGCTCCGCGTACTCCGCGCCGGACGTGCCGGGCGCGGGCTCGGCGCGTACCGGCTGGGGTTCGCGGGCGGTGTAGCCGATCGCCTCGACCGTGGCGATCAGGTCCGGGACGGACACGTCACCGGAGTAGTAAACCTTGGCCTTTTCCGTGGCGTAGTTGACGGTGGCGGTGACCCCGTCCATCCGATTGAGCTTCTTCTCGATCCGGGCGGCGCACGAGGCGCAGGTCATGCCGCCGATGGCGAGTTCCACCTCGGCTGTGTCGTGGACGGTGGCAGCCATCACCACTCCTCAAGCTGATCGGGGCAAAGGGACTGTGTCGAGCGAGGGGGGCCGGGCCCGCGGGCGGACCCGGCCGGTGTGCGGGTCCTTCAGGACGCGCGGCCGGTCAGCTCGTAGCCGGCGTCGTCGACGACCTTGGCCAGCAGCGCGTCGTCGGGCTCGTCCGCCGTGGTGACGGTGACCTGGCCGGCTGCGAGGTCGACATCGACCGCCAGCACGCCATCCACGGCGCCGATCTCCCTGGTGAGCGTGGCCTTGCAGTGCCCGCAGGTCATCCCGGAGACGTCGTAGACCGTGGCGATGCCCTCGACGGCCACGGCGGTACCGGTGGAGCAGCTGCCGTCAGTGGTGCAGCAGGACATGGGTTCCTCCAAGAGAAGACGATCGCTTATACCCCCTGGGGGTATTGCTGACACCAACCAGATATACCCCCAGGGGGTATGTTTGGCAAGCGCCAACAACCCCTTGCATATACCCCCCTGGGGTATATAGTCGGGGTCACATCCAGCCCAAGCCGGCGACGCCGAGGAGAGAGGGCACGTCATGAACACCGGCCTGAAGATCACTGTTTTCGCTGCCGCGCTCGCGGCCGGCTTCGGCACCGCCTACGGTGTCGGCGGCGCGGTCGACCCCGCCGCCCCGGACCGGGGCTCGACAGCCCACGCGGCACACGACCGCCCGACACCCGCCGGCCACGCCGGCCACGGTGAACACGCGGACACGACCCCGGCGGGTCTGCAGATATCCGAGGCGGGCTACACCCTGGACCTCACAACCCCTCGCGTGACCGCGGGCCGAAAGAGCGAACTCCGCTTCGTCATCCGCGACCAGGACGGACGGCGGCTGATCTCGTACCGACGCGAGCACGGCAAGGAACTGCACCTCATCCTGGCCTCCCGCGACCTGGTCACCTACCGGCACCTGCACCCCACGCGGGCAGCCGACGGCACCTGGAGCACCCCTGTCGACCTGCCCACCGCAGGCGCCTACCGCGTCTTCGCCGACTTCACCCCCGACGCCGAAGGCGCCACCGGCCTCACCCTCGGCGCGGACCTCGCCGCCTCCGGCACCTACGAGGCGGCGGCTCTGCCCCGACCCGCCGCCACCGCCACGGTCGACGGCTACACCGTCACCCTGAACGGCGCCCTGCGCCCCGGCGAAGCCGGTGAGCTGACCCTCGGGGTCAGCCGGGACGGCCGCCCGGTCACCGATCTGGAGCCCTACCTGGGCGCGTACGGCCACCTGGTCGCCCTGCGCTCCGGCGACCTCGCCTACCTCCACGTCCACCCGAACGGCGAACCCGGTGACGGCACCACCGAGCCCGGCCCGGAGATCTCCTTCACCGCCACCGCGCCCAGCGCCGGGACGTACCGCCTCTTCCTCGACTTCAAGCACCACGGCACCGTCCGCACCGCGGCCTTCACCGTCCGGGCCGGAGACACCGCCCCCGCCGGCACGCCGCAGCCCTCGGCCGGCGAAGAGCACACCGGCGGCAACCACCAGCACTGACCCCGCGAGCAGGAGGAAAGCAGCCGATGGCCGGCTACAGCATGCGAAAAGAGGACGTGCACAAGCGACTGCGGCGGATCGAGGGACAGGTCCGGGGCCTGCAGAGAATGGTGGAAGAGGAGACCTACTGCATCGACGTCCTCACCCAGATCTCCGCCACCACGCGCGCCCTGCAGTCCTTCGCGCTGCAACTGCTCGACGAGCACATGGACACCTGCGTACGCACCGCCGTGGCGGACGGCGGTGACAGCGGCGACATCAAGCTGAGGGAAGCGAGCGACGCCATCGCCCGTCTCGTGCGCTCCTGACGAGCGACGGCAACACGACGGCCGACGACCAGGTGACCGCCGGGGCGGACCGCCGGGGCGCGGGACACGCCGAAGGCGGCCGGGGCGAGGGTGTCGAGCAGCCGGTGCCGGCGTCGGCCGGTGCCGACGGAGGACGTCGGCACCGGCCCGTCCCGGCTCAGGCCGCCTGAAGGGCGGGGTCGGCCGGGTCCTCCAGCAGGTCCATCAGGGCCGCCCGGGCGCGGGCCACGCGGGAGCGGACCGTGCCGACCGGGCAGTGGCTGACCTCGGCCGCCTCCGCGTACGGCAGGCCGAGCAGCTGGGTGAGGACGAAGGCCTCCCGGCGCTCGTCGGGCAGCGACGCCAGCAGGTCGAGCAGGGCGACGCCGTCGTCGAAGCCGGGCAGGTCCTGCGGCTGGACGTTCTCGACGGCCAGCTGCCAGTCCGGCACGTCGCACAGCCGGGGTCTCGCGGAGGCGTACCGGTAGCTGTCGATCACCGCGCGCCGGGCGATGGACAGCAGCCACGCCCGGGCCGACGAGCGGCCCTCGAAACGGTGCAGGCTGCCGAGCGCGCGCAGGAACGTGTCCTGCGCGAGGTCGTCGACGGCCTGCGGGTCGCCGCACAGGTGGGCGACGTAGCGCCGCACGTCCCGGTGCAGCGCGCGCACGAAGTGCTCGACGGCGTCCGCGTCCCCGCCGCGCGCGGCGAGCGCCCAGGCGGTGATCGAGTCGTCGCGCGACGCCGTCGCGTCACCGGCTCCGCCGTCGTGGCTCGCACCGTGTTCGCCGCTGTTGTCGCTCGTGCCGCGCGGGGCGGGCAGGACAGGAGTGATCACGTGGTGTCCTTCTCGTCGTCCGTGATCCGGACCGGGGCGCGCGGGCAGCGGCGCGGGGCGGTCCGGTGAAGTGGGGAGACGGCCGTACGGCGCCCGCAGCGGCGGGGGCGTACGGCCGGTGCCCGGGACGCGCCGCACAGGGGCCGCCCCGGGAAGCCGGCTGTCGTCAGGCGACAGCGGTCCCCGCGGGCGGACCCCGGTGAGTGATCGCGTGGACGAGGAGAAGGCGCGGCGCCCGGTCGGGGCCGTGGCGGCGCACGCGCGGGCGCGGGCGGTCGGGGACCGCGGGCAGTACGAGGAGCAGCAGCCGCAACGGCGCCGCGAGCCATCCGGCGACGGCGCGCAGGATGCGGAAGGCGGCCTTCTCGCCGTACGCCAGCCACAGTCCGCACAGCAGCGCGGCCAGCAGGTGGGCGGCGAGCATGCCGAACGACGACGAGTCGGGCGCGGAGGGAGCCAGGTGAGCTCCGTGGTCCATGTGGCTCATGTGGCCGATGTGGCTCATGTGGCCCGCGCCCACAGAGCCCATGTCCATTGAGCCCATATTCATCGAGCCCATGTTCACGGAGCCCATGTTCACGGAGCCCATGTTCATGGCGGCGGCGCCGCCCGCGCCCGTGGAGGGCGTGCCCCCGCTCGTCGCGGCGAGCGAGAACGCCGTGTGCAGGCCCGTCTGGGCGGCGACCACGACCGCCACGATCAGCGGCAGCCCGCGCTCACGGCCCGCCAGGGCCCAGCCCACCGCGCCGGTCACGGCCGTACCGGCGACGAGCGTCCAGGCGGGCACGTGGTCGCCGGACATCATGACGTGGCCCAGGGAGGCGAGCAGCACGCAAACGGCCGCGAACACCGCGGCCCGTATCGTGCGAGACCACCACCCTGCTGTCATGGCGTCTCATCCTCGCATCCGCACATCACCCATCATCCGTGGGTACGGCCGGGGTACGGGTGACGCACTCAGCACCGCGGGTGTGATCCTGCCCACGAGCGGCTTCCCCGCTCATCCCTCACCGCGGACGACGGCGACCGGGCAGGCCGCGTGGTGCAGCAGGGCCTGGCTGACGGAGCCCAGCAGCAGGCCCGTGAAGCCGCCGTGGCCGCGGGCGCCGACGACCACCAGCTGTGCCTCCTGGCTGGCCTCGATCAGGGTCGAGCGGACGCGGGCGCGCACCAGGCGCCGGTCGACGGCGACCTGGGGCCAGCGCTTCTCCCACGGCTCCAGCGTCTCGTCCAGCAGCCGCTGCTCCGCGGCCACGAGATGGTCGAGGTTGTCCGTCACGTTGAGCGGGTCGCCGGGGCCCTGGTGGGCGCCGTCGGTCCAGGTGTTCCAGACGTGCACGGCCAGCAGGCCCACCCCGCGCAGCGACGCCTCGGCGAAGGCGAACTCGACGGCCCGCTCACCCGCCGGAGAGCCGTCGACCGCGAGCAGCACGGGAGCGGCCGGGTCGGGCTTGCCCCGGACCACGAGCACCGGGCAGCGGCCGTGGGCCGCCAGGTGCACGGCGGTGGAACCGAGCAGCAGGGTGCCGAAGGCCCCCAGTCCACGACTGCCGACGACGACCAGCGAGGCGGTGCGCGACTCGATCTCCAGCACCATCAGCGGCTCGCCGACGGTGACCTCGCGAGCGATCTCCACGTGCGGCGCGACCTCGCGCGCCCGTTCCTCGGCGTGCGTCAGCGTGCCGTCGACCAGCTCGCGCACTCCCGCGGCGCCCGGATTCCACGGCGGCACGCCGGGCGGCACCCGGCCCGACGGCCAGCCGAAGGCGTGGACCAGCCGCAGCCCGGTTCCGCACCGCTCCGCTTCCCGCGCCGCCGCCTCGACCGCCTCCATGCCGGACGGCGAGCCGTCCACGCCCACCACGACCGGTTTCGTCATGTCGCACCTCCGGCGATCGGGTCCGTCGCCGGCGTCGTCGCCCGCGTCCGCTGCTCCCTCCCAGCCTCCGCCAACACGTCGCATACCGCATGGGCCGGACGGCCCCGCGGGCGAAACCGGCTCACCCGGCCGGGGCGGTCACGTCGTCGTCCCCCACGCATTCGGAGCGCTGCCGGATGGGCTCGACCGTGCGGCTCAGCTCGACCAGCACCGCGTCGATCCCGGTGACCCGTTCGGCGACGGAGATCTCCACCGCGGGGTCGCGCCCGTAGGTGACCAGGACCCTGCGGCCGTCGTGGGACGCGGACTGGTCCCACACCCAGTCCACGCCGTCGACGTCGACGCACGGATCGACGGTCGCCGCCGGCGGCCGGAGTCCGCAGCGCAGGGTCACCGCGCCGTCGCCCCAGACGGCGAGCCCCGGCCGGCCCGTGCCGGACAGCCGCCGGCCGTCGAGGACCGCCGGGTAGTCCCCGGCGATGCGCGCGCACTCCGGCGCGTCGCCGCGCGCCGGGACGCCGGGCACGGCCGGGTGCGCCGCGCGTACGGCGAACACGGCGAACACGGCGCCGACGACCAGACCGGCCAGGGCGACGACAACGGCCGGGGCGATCGTCCGGTGTCTCCCCCGTCGCAGCATGACCACGTCACTGCTCCTTCCCCCGCCGCGCAGTCTGCCACCGGCCACGCGCCCCCTCGGCCCCTGCCCCCTAGGCCGCCGGCCCCCGCCTCCCCCTGTCCCCAGCCGCCGACCGCCGGCCGCCGTAGGTCAGGCGGGCCCCCCGCCCCACACGCCCGCCGTCGGCACGCCGCCGACCGTGAAGCCGATCGCCGACCCGCCCCCGGACCGCCGGTAGGCGAACGGGGCGCCGCCGTGGGACAGGGCCACCTCCCGCACGATGGACAGGCCGAGGCCGGAGCCGGGCAGGGAGCGGGCGTCGGCGGCGCGGTAGAAGCGGTCGAAGATGCGCATCAGGTCGGCGTCGGCGACGCCGGGGCCGCGGTCGAGGACCTCGATGCGGACGGGACCGACGGGGTCCTCCCCGCCGTAGCGGGGCCCGGTGCGCGGGAGAGCCGGGCCGGTGACGTCGATCTCGATGGGCCCGGCGCACTCGGGGTCGAACTTGGCCGCGTTCTCGACGAGGTTGGAGATCGCCCGGGTCAGCATGCCCGGCCGCCCGTCCGTGCCGGTGTCGCCGGCCGCCCGCACGACGATCTCCCGTCCGGTGCGCCGCCGGGCGAGCCCCGCGACGTCCTCGGCGAGGTCGGCCAGGTCGACGCGCTGCGGCGGCTCGGTGTCGGACTGGCCGGCCGCGAGGTCGACCAGCTCATTGACCAGGTCGGTCAGTTCGCGGGCCTCCTGGGACAGGTCGGCGACCAGGTCCTCGCGGGTGGCGGGCGGGAGTTCGTCGATCCGCCGGAGCAGCGAGATGTTCGTCCGCAGCGAGGTCAGCGGCGTGCGCAGCTCGTGCCCGGCGTCCTGGACCAGGCGCCGCTGGTCCTCCTCGGACTGGGCGAGCCGCCCCAGCATCCGGTCGAAGGCCCGGCCCAGGCGGCCGACCTCGTCGTACCCGGTGACCGGCACCTGGACGTCGAGCTGCCGGGTCCGCGCGACGTCCTCCGCGGCGGAGGTGAGCACGACGAGCCGGCGGGTGATGCGCCGGGCCAGCCACCAGCCGAACAGGCCCGCGGCCGTCACGATCGCGGCCATCAGGGTCAGCGTGCGCTGCTGCAGTGCCCGCAGCAGGTCCTCGGTGTCGCTGAACTCCTGCGCCACCTGCACCGCGCCCCGCCCCTGGCCGAGCGCGACGGTGGCGACGCGGTAGACGTCCGCGCCGACGTCGACGTCCCGGTGCTCGGCCAGCGCACCGGCGCGCGCCGCCGCGGCCACGTCGCGGTCCGCGGCGGTCACGGGCAGTCCCGGCCGGCCCGGGTCGACGACCGAGCCGTCCGGCCCGAGCACCTGCACGTCCGTGCGGGCGGGCCGTACCACGTCGTGGCCCGGCGCCGAGGAGAAGAAGTCCTCGGTGGTCAGCCGGTGCCTGCGCACCTCGTCCCGTACGTCCTGCACGACCTGGTCGAACACGGACTCCTGGTCGACGCGCACCAGCCGGGCGGCGGCGCTGTACGACAGGACGCCGACGAGGACGGTGACGGCGGCGGTGACGGCGGCGAACGACACCGCGAACGTGGTCCGCAGGGACACCAGCCCGGGCCGTCTGATCGCGGGCAGCCGCCCGAGGCGGCCCACTCAGTCCTCCCGCAGCACGTAACCCACGCCGCGCACCGTGTGGATCAGGGCGGGCGCGCCGGGCTCGTCGAGCTTGCGGCGCAGGTAGCCGACGTACACGGCGAGGTTCTTGGAGCCGGGCCCGAAGTCGTAGCCCCAGATGCGGTCGTAGATGGTGGAGTGGTCGAGGACGATCCCGGCGTTGCGCACCAGCAGTTCCAGCAGCTCGAACTCGGTGCGGGTGAGCTCCAGCTCGCGCTCGCCGCGCCAGGCGCGCCGGGCCTGTACGTCCATGCGCAGTCCGGCCGCCTCGATCTGCCGGTCGGGGACCGCCGGCTCCTTCGGCGCGCCGGACACAGCCGGGCCGGCCGTCGCGGAGCCGGCCGGACCGGGCCCGGGATCAGGGCTGGTGCGGCGCAGCAGCGCGCGCAGCCGGGCGAAGACCTCCTCCACGTCGAACGGCTTGACGACGTAGTCGTCGGCGCCCGCGTCCAGGCCCGCGATGCGGTCGGCGGTCTCGACGAGAGCGGTCAGCATCAGGATCGGCGTGCGGTCGCCCTCGGCGCGCAGCACCCGGCACACCTGGAGTCCGTCGATGCCGGGCATCATCACGTCCAGGACGAGCACGTCCGGTGGCGTCCTGTGGGCCTGGGCCAGTGCCTCGACGCCGTCGGCGACCGCGGTGACCCGGTAGCCCTCCAGGGTCAGGGCGCGCTCCAGGGCATGGCGGATGGCGCGGTCGTCTTCGGCGAGCAGCACGGTGTGGGACACGGCTTCAGTGTGCCAAGGCCCGCGGCGCCGCAGCGTGGGCGGGCCTGCCCGGGACCACCCTTTTACCGGTCTCTCACCGTTCCTGAAGACTGAGCGGGAGTGGGTCCTGTCGCCAGAACTCATGCTCAGCCGGATGCCCCGAGCGGTGTTGGGTGTCCTGGTCGCCCGCGTTCGCTCCGTGTCCGGCGCGTACGGATCGTGTCCGTGGTCCGGGGACGCGGGGGCGGGGTCCCTCACGCTCCGGGATGCCCGGTCGGGCCTGGACGGTCAGGCGGGGTCGACGGCGACGATGGTGATGCCGAGTTCGGCGGCCATGCTGACGAGCCGGGTGCGCAGCCTGGCGACGGGCATGCCGGAGACGAGGTTGCGGAATTTCCTGCGGCGGCCGTGTTTCTCGCGGGTCTTCTCCGCCTGGAAGTCGAGGTCTTCGACCGCGATCGCGAGGTGGTGCCGTGCGGCCCAGTGCAGCAGCCAGATCAGCGCGTGGCGGACCTGGGCCTCGCGGCGGCTGCTGGTGCCGGTCAGGTCGTAGCCGAAGCGGAGGGGTTCGCCGACGGGGTTGCCGTGGGTGTCCAGGCGCCAGGCGGCCAGGTGATCGGCGTTGGTGTCGACGCCGACCAGTCCGTTCGTGCGGGCCGCGGCCAGGGGCACGGTCTTGACCGGGGCAATCGTCCACGAGGCGGTGAGGTACCAGCGCCCGCGGGCGGTGTCTTCGTGGATGCGGTAGGCGACGGCCCGGTTCGCCTGGATACGGTCGGCCCACTGCTCGCCCCGGTGCGCGAACGCCACCCGGGAGGCGAGCACGTACCGGCCGTGCGGCGCGTTCGCCAGATACGCCAAAGGCGCGGGGAGCTTGAGGGAGACCTCGCCACCGGGAGTGACGCGGACGGTCTCGTTGCCGAACCGCTTCCCGGACTCGCCGTCGGCCTGGAGGAACCGGCGCCCGGCCTGCCACCGCATGCGCCACTGCTCCTCGGTGAGCTGCGCGGCATCCAGGTGGTGGCGGGTGTTCAGCAGCCGCTTCCCGCCCCGCACCACGTGCACGACTCCGGCCTCCCAGTCCGCCCGGACCGCTTTCAGCCGGCCGGCGAGCACGTGCAGACGGCGCGCCTTGGCATGCCACTCCCGCCTGCTGCGGTATCCGCCCGGAACCCGCCCGGCTCCCTTCTCCCCCACCGGCAGCGACAGCCGGTGCGCGATCATGGCCACACCGGCTTCCAGGCTCTGGAGGTGCGCGAGCTGCCCGCGCCGGGCCAGCGCCCACTGATCGTGGGTGGCCTTGGTGATTGACCCGGCCCAGCGGGAGGAAGACGCCTCCGTCACAGCCCGCTTGCGCGCGGCCCACTGCTCGCTGTCATGGTCCAGCCCGGCCGCGCACCGCGCCTTCAGGTCCCGCGAGGCGAGCGTGCCCAGATGGTCACCGACCAGACGAAGAACCCGCTCGTCCTCGGCGCTCAGGTGCTTGAGCCGGTCACGGACCGCCACACCCGACGGACCGGGGACGACGAACGGCGCCGCCAACTCCCGCAACCAACCCACCCCCGATCACCCCCATCCCCCCGCCGGCCAAAAGTCCGTCACCACGCTCAACGACCACCACCGGCAAAGGTCACACATGCGACCAGGGAACCCTCGTTCCCGTCCATGAGGTGCACGTGCCACAGCCCGGACACTCACTCATGCACGCCCGAGCACACCTGTGCGCAGTCAGCCACCAGCAGTCCACAACCCTCACGCCCGTGTCGTTCCCGGGTCGGGCGCGCCGGCGGGCGACAGCGCCGCGAGCTGCTGCTCGAACGGCACCACCCGCAGGCCGTCCCCGTTCGGCCGGGCTGCCGTCCGGGCGGCCGGCAGCCCGCGCGTCAGGGCCGCCAGTTCCCCGGCCGCCCGCTCGATCCGCCCCTCCAGGCCCTCCGCGCCCCAGTCCTCGGAGGCGGCGTACACGCCGGTCGGGACGACCACGGCGTGCAGGTAGGCGAAGAGGGGACGCAGGGCGTGTTCGAGGACCAGGGAGTGGCGGGCCGAGCCGCCGGTCGCCGCGATCAGCACCGGCGTGCCCGCGAGCGCGTCCCGGTCGAGGACGTCGAAGAAGGACTTGAACAGCCCGCTGTACGACGCCGAGAACACCGGCGTGACGGCGATCAGCGCGTCGGCCTCCGCGACCGCCTCCAGCGCGGCGGCCAGGTTCCGGCCGGGGAACCCGTTGGTGAGGTTGTGCGCGATCTCCACGGCGAGGTCGCGCAGTTCGACGAACCGGACCTCGGCCGGGGCCTGCCGGCCCACCGCGGCGGCCAGCCGGTCGGCCAGCAGCCGGGTGGACGAGGGCACGCTCAGCCCCGCCGAGACGACGACGAGCTTCATGCGAGGGACTCCTCCTTCTCCTGCTTCTCCTGAACCTGGTCCTTGCGGGCGGCGGCGAGCAGGGAGGCGTGGGTCGGCGCCTCGGGCACGTCGGCCGGGCGCCCCTTGGCGAACTCCTCGCGCAGCACCGGCACGACCTCCTCGCCCAGCAGGTCGAGCTGCTCCAGCACGGTCTTCAGCGGCAGCCCGGCGTGGTCCATCAGGAACAGCTGGCGCTGGTAGTCGCCGGCGTACTCGCGGAAGGCGAGCGTCTTCTCGATCACCTGCTGCGGGGATCCGACGGTCAGCGGGGTCTGCTCGGCGAAGTCCTCCAGCGACGGCCCGTGCCCGTACACCGGCGCGTTGTCGAAGTACGGCCGGAACTCGCGGACCGCGTCCTGGGAGTTGCGGCGCATGAACACCTGGCCGCCGAGTCCGACGATCGCCTGCTCGGGCGTGCCGTGCCCGTAGTGGGCGTAGCGCTCCCGGTACAGCTCGATCATCTGCTTGGTGTGGTCGGCGGGCCAGAAGATGTTGTTGTGGAAGAAGCCGTCGCCGTAGAAGGCGGCCTGCTCGGCGATCTCCGGGGAGCGGATGGAGCCGTGCCAGACGAACGGCGGTACGCCGTCCAGCGGGCGGGGCGTGGAGGTGAAGCCCTGCAGCGGCGTACGGAACTTCCCCTCCCAGTTGACGACGTCCTCGCGCCACAGGCGGCGCAGCAGGGCGTAGTTCTCGATGGCGAGGTTGATGCCCTGGCGGATGTCCTGCCCGAACCAGGGGTAGACCGGGCCGGTGTTGCCGCGGCCCATCATCAGGTCCACCCGCCCGTCGGCCAGGTGCTGGAGCATCGCGTAGTCCTCGGCGATCTTCACCGGGTCGTTGGTGGTGATCAGCGTGGTGGACGTGGAGAGGATCAGACGCTCCGTCTTCGCCGCGATGTAGCCGAGCATCGTGGTCGGGGAGGACGGCACGAACGGCGGGTTGTGGTGCTCGCCGGTCGCGAAGACGTCCAGGCCGACCTCCTCGGCCTTCAGCGCGATGGCGACCATGGCCTTGACGCGCTCGCGCTCGGTCGGCGTACGGCCCGTGGTCGGGTCCGGGGTGACGTCGCCGACGCTGAAGATGCCGAACTGCATGGTCGCTCAACCTCCAAGTTGTTGACCGTTCAACTATAACGCTCAACGACCGCCCGTCACCCCCTATTCCCTTCCTGAGAACCGGCGTCGATGTCAGTGCCCCGCCCTACCATCCCCGCATGGCCGCACCACGCCGTGACACCCGGGGCATCGTCGACGCCGCGGAACTCTTCGCGCGCGTGGACTTCCGCCGCCGTGAGCCCGCCGAACCGCTGCGCCCCTACCTGGAGCACTACTGGCTGATCGACTTCGACCTCGCCCAGCCGTACGCCTCGCACGTGGTCCCGCACCCGTCGGTCAACATCGTCTTCCAGCGCCTGGCGGGCCAGGAGCCGTTCGCCGAGGTGGCCGGCATCGGGCTGGACCTGTTCACGCAGAAGCTGGAGGGCAGCGGGCGGGTGTGCGGGATCCAGTTCCGGCCGGGCGGCTTCCGGCCGTTCTTCCCCGACCGGCCGGTGAGCGCGTGGACGGGCCGGCGCGTCCCGCTCCCGCACGCCGACACCGCGGCCGTCCTGGACCCGGACGACGAGGACGCCCGGGTCGCCGCCCTCGACGCCTTCCTGCTCGGCCTCGGCCCCCGCCCCGACCCCCAGGCCGACCTCGCGACGGCGCTCGCCGACCGCATCCGCACCGACCGCGCCATCCGCCGCGTCGGCGAATTCGCCCGCGCCGAGGGCCTGTCCGTACGGCTCCTGCAGCGCCTGTTCGCCGCGTACGTCGGCGTCGGCCCCAAGTGGGTCGTCCTGCGCTACCGCATCCACGAGGCCCTGGAACGCGCCGAGACCGACCGGGACGTGGACTGGGCCCGCCTGGCCGCCGACCTCGGCTACGCCGACCAGGCCCACCTGATCCGCGACTTCACGGCGACGGTGGGCGTGCCGCCGACGGTGTACGCGACACAGCGCGTGCGCTGACGGGCTCGCACCCGGCGCGTGCGCACCCGGATACCCCCCCTGTCCGCCGCCGCGCACACTGCCACCCCCTGTCCGCCCGCCGCGCGCTGCGGGCCCGGTCCGCGACGCCTGCGCCGACGGCCCCGTACCGCCCGCGGCGTCAGGGGATCAGCACCAGCCGCCCGCGGAGCCCGCCCTCCGCGAGCCGGGCGTGGGCCTCGGCGGCGTCCTCCAGGGCGTACGTCTCGGCCACCCGCAGCGTCAGCACGCCCCGGTCCACCAGCCCCGCCAGCTCCGCCAGCCGGGCTCCGTCGGCGCTCACCTCCACCGCGGCGGTCCGCACCCCGCGCACCGGGGCCGGGTGGGCCTGCGGGATGACGCCGACGTACGCGCCCCCGTCCCGCACCCACTCCAGGGCCGTCTCCCCCAGGACCGCCGCGTCCAGCACGGCGTCGAAGCCGGCCGGTTCGACAGCGCCGCTCACCACGTGCGCCGCCCCCAGGGACCGCAGCAGTTCCGCGTCGGACTCCCTGGCCAGCGCGGTCACCGACATCCCGCGGTGGGCGGCGAGCTGCACCGCGAACCCGCCGACCGCGCCCGCCGCGCCGGTCACCAGCAGCGACTGCCCGGGGGCCGGCCGCAGCAGGTCCAGGGCCTGTGCGGCGGTCAGCGCGTTCAGCGGGAGGGTCGCCGCGCGCACCGCGTCCACCGTGGCCGGCGCCAGCGCCACCGCGTCCGCGTCCACGACGACGTACTCGGCGTGCGCGGCCAGCGGCTTCACCATGCCGTAGTCCAGCGCCACCACCTCGTCGCCCGCCTCCCACGCGGTGGCCACCCCCGTCGCGTCCACCGTCCCGGCGATGTCCCAGCCGAGCCCGATCTGCTTGCCCGCGCCGCCGAAGCCGCCGGCCCGCACCCCCGCGTCCACCGGGTTCAGCGCGGTCGCGGCCACCTTGATCCGCACCTGCCGCGCGGCCGGCTCGGGCACCTCGGCGTCCACGATCCGCACGGCCTCGGGCCCGCCGAACTCGGTCACCACTGCAGCTCGCATGTCAACTCTCCCCGGTCGCCTGCCCCGCGGGCGGATCTTCCGCCCGCTGACGACAACAACCCTAGGAAGAGTTACTATCCATCAGGAAGTAGTTACCCGAAGGTGCCTACCTACCCGGGAGGGAAGCATGGCGACCATGACCGCGGCCCAGCGGCGCGAGCGGGCGCGTGTCGAGTACGACGCGTTCATCCGGGCCTGCCCCACCAACCAGCTCCTCGGCCGGCTCAGCGACAAGTGGGTCAGCCTGGTCGTCGCCGCGCTGTCCGCCGGACCCATGCGCTACAGCGACCTCAGCCGCAAGATCGCGGGCGTCAGCCCCAAGATGCTGACGCAGACGCTACGCACCCTGGAACGCGACGGCATCGTCTCGCGCGCCGTCACCCCGTCCGTCCCGGTCCGCGTCGACTACGCCCTCACCCCGCTCGGCGGCAGCCTGGCACTGCTGCTGACCGCGGTGAAGGACTGGGCGGAAACCCACATCGAGGAGGTCCACGAGGCCCGCGAGCGCTACGACGCCGAGAACGGCGCCGACGGGTAGCCCCCGGCCACCCCTCGGCGGGGCAGCCACCGGCCCCCTCGGCGGGATGGCCCCGGCTACGCCCCGCCCGCCCGCAGCCGGGCGACCTGCCGTGCGCTGAAGTCCGCGGTGCGCCTCATGTGCCCGACGATCACGGCGAGTTCCGCGTCGTCCAGCCCGGCGAACAGGGCGTACCAGCCGCCGCCCAGCCGGTCCCACATGCGGCGCCGTCCCCGCGCAGGCCCCAGGACCCGGCAGCGGACGTACGGATGTATCCCACGCCGGGCGGGCGGCAGGCGCCGTCCGACAGGTGACACCGCCTGTGGCACGCTGCGCGTCATGTCCGGCATGTCGATCCTCCGCTCCGCCGCCCTGTTCGTCGCCGCCGCCGTCCTCGAGATCGGGGGCGCCTGGCTGGTCTGGCAGGGCCTGCGGGAACACCGCGGCTGGCCGTGGATCACCGGCGGCGTCCTCGCCCTCGGCGCGTACGGCTTCGTCGCCACCTTCCAGACCGACGCCCACTTCGGCCGCGTCCTCGCCGCGTACGGCGGTGTCTTCGTCGCCGGCTCGATCCTGTGGGGCATGGCCGCCGACGGCTACCGCCCCGACCGCTGGGACGTCACCGGCGCGCTGGTCTGCCTGGCCGGCATGGCGGTGATCATGTGGGCGCCGCGGAACTGAGAGCCGGGCTCTATACCCTGTAGTCACCTGTAGTCAGCAACGATCGTCCGAAATGGCGCGTCCCGAGGAGCAGCCCATGGCCCCCGCCGTACCGTCCGCCGCCTCCCGCATCGCCGTCGTCACCGGCGCGAGCAGCGGTATCGGCGCCGCCACGGCCCGGCAGCTCGCCGCGGCCGGCTACCGGGTCGTGCTGACCGCCCGCCGCAAGGACCGCATCGAGGCGATCGCCGAGGAGATCGAGGCGGCCGGGCACGCGGCGACGGCGTACCCGCTGGACGTGACGGACCGCGCGGCGGTGGACGAGTTCGCCACCGCCTTCCGCACGGTCGGCGTGCTGGTCAACAACGCGGGCGGCGCGCTCGGCGCCGACCCCGTCGCCACCGGCGACCCGGCCCACTGGCGCACCATGTACGAGACGAACGTCCTCGGCACGCTGAACGTCACCCAGGCGCTGCTGCCGAAGCTGATCGCCGGCGGCGACGGCACCGTGGTGGTCGTCTCCTCCACCGCCGGCCACGGCACCTACGAGGGCGGCGCGGGCTACGTCGCCGCCAAGCACGGCGAGCACGTCCTCGCCGAGACCCTGCGCCTGGAGATCGTCGGGCAGCCGGTCCGGGTCATCGAGATCGCGCCCGGCATGGTCAAGACGGACGAGTTCGCGCTGACCCGCTTCGGCGGCGACGCGGCGAAGGCCGCCAGGGTCTACGAGGGCGTCGCCGAACCCCTGACGGCGGACGACGTCGCCGAGACCATCACGTGGGCGGTCACCCGCCCCAGCCACGTCAACGTCGACCTCCTGGTCCTGCGCCCGCGCGCCCAGGCGTCGAACACCAAAGTGCACCGGGAGCTGTGATGCCGACCGCCCACGACGCCGAGCAACGCCGCCTCGCCCTGGAGAAGAAGCGCGAGCGCTACGTCTGGTACTACCTCGGCTACTTCCTCTTCGGCATCCACGTCGTCGCCTTCGTCATGATCTTCGCGGTGATGCACGCGAAGTAGGCGCGCGGAGCAGTCGCGCGGCACAGGCGCGCGAAGCGGGCGCGCCGAGCAGACGGGGGCCGGCCGGGGCGGGCCGGGGCCGGCGGAGGGACGCGGTCCCGCCGCCGGTGGGCATGCGCCTCAGCCCTTGACGCAGACGACCTGCTTCAGCTTCGCCACGACCTCCACCAGGTCCCGCTGCTGGTCGATGACCTGCTCGATCGGCTTGTAGGCGGCCGGGATCTCGTCGACGACACCGGAGTCCTTGCGGCACTCCACACCCCGCGTCTGCTCCTCCAGGTCCTTCGCCGAGAAGCGGCGCTTGGCCGCGTTGCGGCTCATGCGCCGGCCGGCGCCGTGGGACGCCGAGTTGAACGCCTTCTCGTTGCCGAGTCCCTTCACGATGTAGGAACCCGTGCCCATCGAGCCGGGGATGATCCCGTACTCGCCGGAGCCCGCGCGGATCGCGCCCTTGCGGGTCACCAGCAGGTCCATGCCGTCGTAGCGCTCCTCGGCCACGTAGTTGTGGTGGGCGCTGATCTCGGGCTCGAAGACCGGCTTCGCCTTCCGGAACTCCTTGCGGATCACGTCCTTCAGGAGCGCCATCATGATCGAGCGGTTGTACTTCGCGTACTCCTGCGCCCAGAACAGATCGTTGCGGTAGGCCGCCATCTGCGGGGTGTCCGCGATGAAGACGGCGAGGTCGCGGTCGACCAGGCCCTGGTTGTGCGGGAGCTGCTGGGCCACGCCGATGTGGTGATCGGCGAGTTCCTTGCCGATGTTGCGCGAACCGGAGTGCAGCATCAACCAGACAGAACCGGTCGTATCGGTGCAAACCTCGACGAAATGATTGCCCGATCCGAGCGTCCCCATCTGCTTCCCGGCGCGTTCGTGACGGAACTTGACCGCCTCCGCCACCCCGCCGAACCGGTTCCAGAAGTCGTCCCATCCGGACGTCGCGAAGCCGTGCAGGCGGCTCGGGTCGACCGGGTCGTCGTGCATGCCGCGCCCGACCGGGATGGCGGCCTCGATCTTCGAGCGCAGCCGCGACAGGTCGCCGGGCAGGTCGTTCGCCGTCAGGGACGTCTTCACCGCGGACATGCCGCACCCGATGTCCACGCCCACCGCCGCGGGGCAGACGGCGCCCCGCATGGCGATGACGGAGCCGACCGTCGCGCCCTTGCCGTAGTGCACGTCCGGCATGACCGCCAGGCCCTTGATCCACGGCAGGGTCGCGACGTTGCGCAGCTGCTGCAGCGCCCCGTCCTCGACCGTCGCCGGGTCGGTCCACATGCGGATGGGAACCTTGGCCCCGGGTATCTCCACGTATGACATGACGCCCTCATTCCCCCGAAAATGAACAGAAGCCCGAAATCGCAAAACCGGTGCCAAGGTCGACGAAAGGGATGACGGACCGGCGTCCACGGCCATGCGTGCGATAGACATTGTGTTCTGCGAGCGCCCCCGTGCGGCAAGCGAATAACCAGCGGGGACACTGTGATCACCGGACACCACCCACCGTCGAGAGGGGCCTGACCGTGCAGCGGAAGGCGTACGTAACCGGCGTCGCCGCGCTCCTCGCGGCGCTGCTGACCGGCTGCACCGGCGGCTCGGGCGGCGACAGCCCGACCGACGACGCCAACCCCGGCGACGCGGGCACGGCGACGGCCGTGGCCCAGCCGGGCCGGTACCGCACGCTCCCGGAGCCGTGCGGCGCGGTCGGCCACGGCACCCTCGACTCGCTGCTGCCCGGGATCAAGGAGATCACGGACGAGGACCAGCGGGAGAAGGCGTACGCGGGCGAGGCGACGCTGACGTACGACACCGACCGCAAGGTCGGCTGCCGCTGGAAGGTGCAGTCGGCGTCCGCGACCGACCATCTCCTCGTCGACTTCGAGCGGGTGGTGTCGTACGACAACTCCGTGAGCGACGACAGCCAGGCACAGGACCTGTTCGCGGCCCTGCGGGCGGCGGCCGACCTCCCCGAGCCGACGGGTTCCGCCACCGCCGGCACACCGAAGGCCTCGCCGACCGGCACCTCCGAGGACACCTCCGACGGCGCTTCCAAGGGGAACTCGAAGGGCGCGTCCAAGGGCGCGTCCGCCGGGAGCGCCGGCGCCTCCGCCGCCCCGAGCGCCTCCTCCTCCGTCACCCCGGCCGACCTCCAGCCCCGGGTGCTGGACGGCCTGGGCGACGAGGCGTTCCTGGACGACGAACTGAACAGCTCCGGTTCGACGGCCCAGCAGCGCACGGTGACTGTGGCGTTCCGCACGTCGAACGTCATCGTCACCATCGAGTACGAGGAGCAGCCGGCGGCCGTCGGCGTCGTCCCGGACAGCAAGGAAATGCAGGACAAGGCCAGGAAACTGGCCGCCCAACTGGCCGACGCGCTGGCCGGTTAGCACCCTTCGCCCTCCCCCGCCCGCCCGTCCGCGAAGCGCGCGAAGCGGAAACGCACACCTGTCCCACCGCGTACCGTGGCCCCTCGGACCCGATCCGACCGCAGGAACCACGAGTGTCATGAGTGAAGGAACCATGCAGCGACCAGCACAGCGAGACCGGCGGAACGAGCGAGACCAGCGAGCGAGGGGCAGGGGCCGCATCCTGGTCTGCGCGGCGGCGGTGCCGGTGATGCTGATCGTCGCCGGCTGCTCCTCGGACTCCGGCTCCGACGACGGCGGCGGCAAGAACTCCGGCGGCGCGACGGCGTCCGCGTCCGCGAGCGCGTCGCCGACGGTGCCGGCGGCGGCGTACTCCAAGCTGCCGCAGTCGTGCGACGTGCTGTCGAAGAAGACGCTGACCTCGCTGGTGCCCAAGGGCGCGAAGTCGGGCAAGGAGGGCACGTCGGACGACACGGCGACGCGGGCCAGCTGCTCCTGGAACAGCCTGGACAACAACGGCGTGAAGGGTTCGCAGTTCCGCTGGCTCAACGTCTCGCTGCTGCGCTTCGACTCGGACGTCTCGCGCGGCGAGGGCGACAAGCAGGCGCACGCGTACTACGAGAAGCAGATACAGGACGCCCAGTCGGTGGCGGGCGCGAAGAACGCGAAGTCGCAGCCGGTCTCCGGGACGGGCGACGAGGCGACGTCGGTGCGCTACGACCTGAAGAAGAAGGAAGGGTCCTTCAAGCAGCAGACGGTCGTGACCCGGGTGGAGAACGTCGTCGTCACCGTCGACTACAACGGCGCGGGCCTGGCCGGCGACAAGACCCCGGACGCCGACACGCTGATGAAGCTCGCGGAGAAGGCGGCCAAGGAGACGGTGGCCGCGGTGGCGGCGGCCAACGGCGACGGCGGCGCGGGCTCCGGCGGCACGGATTCGGGCACGACGAGTCCCTCGCCCACGAAGTCGGCGTCGAAATCGGCGTCCGCGTCGCCGTCCAAGTCGGCGTCCGCGTCGGCGTCGAAGGCCGTGAAGGCGTCCTCGTCCGCTACAGCGTCGAAGAAGAGCTGACTGTCACACCCAGGTGCCCATGCCCAGCTCAGCCCCGCTTTCCGACGGAGCCCGGCCCCCCTCGCGGGCCGGGCTCCCGGCGTACCGGCACCATGTCCGCCGTACACATGTGCCACTCTGTTGCGCGCAACAACACGCAAGGGGAGGGGAGTACGGGTGGCCGCGCCACTGCAGCTGACTCGGATGCACCGCGTTCTCATCGGCGTGGTCGTGACCGGCGCCGTGATCATCGCCGGCATCGGCTTCGCCGGTTCCTACGCCGCCGTCCGCGAGTTGGCGCTGAAGAAGGGCTTCGGGAACTTCTCCTACGTCTTCCCGATCGGTATCGACGCGGGCATCTGCGTACTGCTCTCCCTCGACCTCCTGCTGACCTGGATCCGCATCCCGTTCCCGCTGCTGCGCCAGACGGCGTGGCTGCTGACGGCGGCGACGATCGCCTTCAACGGCGCGGCCGCCTGGCCGGACCCGCTGGGCGTCGGCATGCACGCGGTGATCCCGGTTCTGTTCGTGGTCTCGGTCGAAGCGGCCAGGCACGCCATCGGACGCATGGCCGACATCACGGCCGACAAGCACATGGAGGGCGTCCGCCTCACCCGGTGGCTGCTCTCGCCCGTCCCCACGTTCCTGCTGTGGCGCCGGATGAAGCTGTGGGAGCTGCGCTCCTACGAGCAGGTCATCAAGCTGGAGCAGGAACGGCTGGTGTACCAGGCGCGGCTGCGGTCGCGGTTCGGCCGGGCGTGGCGCAGGAAGGCCCCGGTGGAGTCGCTGATGCCGCTGCGGCTGGCCCGGTACGGGGTCCCGCTGGCCGAGACGGCCCCGTCGGGGCTGGCGGCGGCGGGCATCGAACCGGCGGTGCTGCCCCCGGCTCCCGCACCGGTGCAGGCGTCGGTGCCGGTGCCGGCAGCGGGGCCGCAGGCCGTCGCGCCCGTCGGCGTCCGCTCGGTGGAGGCGGCGCCCGCGCCGCAGCCGGAGCCCGACCCGGACGAGAGCCCCTGGCTGCACGCCCGGCACCCGCAGGAGATCGAGTACCACGGCGACTACGACCCCACGTACGACCCCGAGCAGTACGCCCAGTGGATCGCGGAGCAGCAGCAGGCCGAGCAGTACCAGGAGCAGTACGCCGAGGAGCCGTACGCGGAGGAGCCGTCCCCGGAGGAGACCGGCAGCTTCCCCATCCCGGTGAGCCCGGGCCGCACCCGGGAGCTGGGCGAGGGCGGCGGCCCCCCGGAGCCGAGCGAGGACGCGTACTACCAGGTCTTCCGTGAGTCGATAAAGAGCGGGAACGGAGCGCCCACTCCCCGCGGGTTCATCGCGGACGTGGAGGCGACGTACGGCATCGCGCTCCCCGAGGCGGACGCCAAGCGCATGGTGAACCGCTTCTCCAACCGCCTCAACGCGGAACTGACGGACGAGCACATCGCCTGACACCCATGAGGTGAGAGCGCCCGGGCGTACGGGCGCACGGAAAAGGGGCCCTCGCAGCGAGGGCCCCTTCCGTTTGCCGTCGGATTGCCGTCCGGCCGCCGGCTATTCGCCGAGCAGGCGCCGCACCCGCTCCTGGCCGACCGCCAGCAGCAGCGTGGGCAGCCGCGGGCCGGTGTCCCGGCCCACCAGCAGGTGGTACAGCAGCGCGAAGAACGACCGCTGGGCGGTCTTGATCTCCGGCGGCAGCTCCTTGGGCGTGGCGTCGGCGGCGAACCCGGCCTGCACCTTGGGCACGCCGTAGACCAGGTGCGTCAGGCCGTCCAGCGACCAGTGCGACTCCAGGCCGTCGAGCAGCAGACGCACGGACTGCTGGGAGGCCTCGTCGAGGGACTTCAGCAGCTCGGCGTCGGGCTCGTCGCGCACGATGGTCCGCTGGTCGGCGGGCACGTGCGTGTTGATCCAGGCCTCGGCCTTGTCGTAGCGCGGCCGTGCCTCGTCCAGGGAGGTGAGCGGGTTGTCCGGGTCGAGCTCGGACAGGATCCGCAGCGCCTGGTCCTGGTGGCCGGCGGTGATGTCGGCGACCGACGCCAGCGTCCGGTACGGCAACGGCCTCGGCGTCCTCGGCAGCTCACCGCTCGCCGTGCCGACCGCGCGGGCGTGCGCGGCCAGGTCCCCCGGCAGCGCGGAGCCGTCGGCGACCTTGGCGTCGAGCTTGTCCCACTCGTCGTAGAGGCGCTGGATCTCCTGGTCGAAGGCGATCTTGAAGGACTGGTTGGGGCGGCGCCGGGCGTACAGCCAGCGCAGCAGCTGCGGTTCCATGATCTTCAGGGCGTCGGCCGGGGTGGGCACCCCGCCGCGCGACGACGACATCTTGGCCATGCCGCTGATGCCGACGAAGGCGTACATGGGCCCGATGGGCTGCTTGCCGCCGAAGATGCCGACGATCTGGCCGCCCACCTGGAAGCTGGAGCCCGGGGAGGAGTGGTCGACGCCGCTCGGCTCGAAGATCACGCCCTCGTACGCCCACCGCATGGGCCAGTCGACCTTCCAGACCAGCTTGCCGCGGTTGAACTCATTGAGCCGGACGGTCTCGGAGAAGGCGCAGACGGTGCAGCTGTACGTCAGCTCGGTCGTTTCGTCGTCGTAGGACGTGACCGTCGTCAGGTCCTTCTCGCAGTTGCCGCAGAACGGCTTGTACGGGAAGTACCCGGCGGAGCCGGAGGAGCCGTCGTCCTCGGACGCGGCGCCCGAGCCCTCCTCGGCCTGCAGCTCGGCCTCGTCGACGGGCTTCTGCGTCTTCTTCGCGGGGGCCTTCTTGGTCCGGTACTGGTCCAGGATGGCGTCGATGTCCTGCCGGTGCCGCATGGCGTGCAGGATCTGCTCGCGGTAGGCGCCGGAGGTGTACTGCTCGGTCTGGCTGATGGCGTCGAACTCCACGCCCAGCTCGGCGAGCGAGTCGACCATGGCGGCCTTGAAGTGCTCGGCCCAGCTCGGGTGCGGCGAGCCCTTCGGCGCGGGCACGGACGTCAGCGGCTTGCCGATGTGCTCCGCCCAGGTCTCGTCGACGCCCGCGATCCCGGCCGGCACCTTGCGGAACCGGTCGTAGTCGTCCCAGGAGATCAGGTGCCGGACCTGGCGGCCGCGGCGGCGGATCTCGTCGGCGACCAGGTGCGGGGTCATGACCTCCCGGAGGTTGCCCAGGTGGATGGGGCCGGAGGGGGAGAGACCGGACGCGACGACGACCGGTTTGCCCGGGGCCCGACGCTCCGACTCCTCGATGACCTCATCCGCGAAACGGGAGACCCAGTCGGTGGTCTCGGTGCTCTGAGCCACGATCGGCACGTCCTTCTTTCTGAACGGGGTGACACCCCATTCTCACAGACCGGATCGCGCTCGGGAAAACCGCTTTACCCCCCATGGGATACTGGGTGTGTCTATCCATCCCCACGAGGAGAACGGCACCCCTTCCTATGGCCTCGGTCACGTCCCTCAGCGATTCCGTCCAGCAGCGCCTCGCGTCCGCCCTCTCGGCCACCCTGCCGGAGGCCGCCGACGCCGACCCGCTGCTGCGACGTAGCGACCGGGCGGACTTCCAGGCGAACGGCATCCTGGCGCTCGCCAAGAAGGCCAAGGCCAACCCGCGGGAGCTGGCGGCGCGGGTGGTGGAGCGGGTGGAGACCGGCGGCCTGTTCAAGGACGTCGAGGTCTCCGGGCCCGGCTTCCTCAACATCACGGTCACCGACGAGGCGATCACCCGGAACCTCGCCGCCCGGGCCGCCGACCCCGAGGGCCGGCTCGGCGTGCCGTACGCCGACGCCCCGGGCACCACGGTCATCGACTACGCCCAGCCGAACGTGGCGAAGGAGATGCACGTCGGCCACCTGCGTTCCGCGGTGATCGGCGACTCCGTCGTCAAGCTGCTGGAGTTCACCGGCGAGACGGTGGTCCGGCGTCACCACATCGGCGACTGGGGCACCCAGTTCGGCATGCTCATCCAGTACCTGGACGAGCACCCGCACGAGCTGGACCACAAGGCGTCCGAGGTCACCGGCGAGGAGGCGATGTCGAACCTCGACCGCCTCTACAAGGCCGCGCGGCAACTGTTCGACTCCGACGAGGAGTTCAAGACGCGCTCGCGGCGCCGGGTGGTGGACCTCCAGGCCGGCGACCCGCACACGCTCGCGGTGTGGCAGAAGTTCGTGGACGAGTCGAAGATCTACTTCTTCTCGGTCTTCGAGAAGCTGGACATGGAGATCCACGACGCGGACATCGTCGGCGAGTCGGGCTACAACGACATGCTCGCCGAGACCTGCCGCCTGCTGGAGGAGTCCGGCGTCGCGGTCCGCTCCGAGGGCGCGCTGTGCGTGTTCTTCGACGACATCAAGGGCCCGGACGGCAACCCGGTCCCGCTGATCGTGCAGAAGTCCGACGGCGGCTACGGCTACGCGGCCACGGACCTCTCCGCGATCCGCGACCGCGTCTTCAACCTGAAGGCGCACTCCCTGCTGTACGTGGTCGACGCCCGCCAGGCGCTGCACTTCCGGATGGTCTTCGAGACCGCCCGCCGGGCCGGCTGGCTGAACGACGACGTGGCGGCGGCGCAGCTCGCGTTCGGCACGGTCCTCGGCAAGGACGGCAAGCCGTTCAAGACCCGTGAGGGCGAGACGGTGCGGCTGGTCGACCTGCTCGACGAGGCGATCGAGCGGGCCAGCGCGGTGGTCCGGGAGAAGGCGCAGGACCTGTTGGAGGAGGAGATCGCCGAGCGCGGCGCCCAGGTGGGCATCGGCGCGGTGAAGTACGCGGACCTGTCGACGTCGGCGAGCCGTGACTACAAGTTCGACCTGGACCAGATGGTGTCGCTGAACGGCGACACGTCCGTGTACCTGCAGTACGCCTTCGCCCGGATCCGGTCGATCCTCCGCAAGGCCGGCGAGGCACGCCCGGCGGCCCACCCGGAGCTGGAACTGACCGCGCCGGAGCGGGCGTTGGGCCTGCACGTGGACCAGTTCGCGGACACGGTCGCGGAGGCCGCGCGGGAGTACGCCCCGCACAAGCTGACGGCGTACCTCTACCAGCTCGCGTCGCTGTACACGTCGTTCTACGACAAGTGCCCGGTCCTGAAGGCCGAGACGCCCGAGCAGGTCGAGAACCGCCTCTTCCTGTGCGACATCACGGCCCGCACCCTGCACGAGGGCATGGCCCTGCTGGGCATCAGGACACCCGAGCGCCTCTGACCGGGGCGCCTCCGACCGGGGCGCCTCCGACCGGGGCTCCGTCGCCGGGGCCGCATGCGTGGAGAAGCCCCCCGGGCCGCCGTGGATCCAACGGCGCCGGGGGGCTTCGTCAACGGTCAGGGGGCCTGCACGATCCGGTTCTGCGGCGGTGGCGAGAGAGGCGTGTGCGCGCCGAGGTAGTCGACCAGGGCGCTCAGGTCTTTGCCGTCGAGGGCGACCCGCGTGCCCTCGGTGAACACGGAGAATCCGTCCCGGCCGGCGGCGAGGAAGTCGCCCACGGTCACGCGCCACCACCGCCGGGACCCGGTACCGGGATGAATGTCAGTGGCTGCGCCTACAGTCACTGGCATGGCTACCCTTCCCAACCCGTTGCCCAGGCTGGCGACCGATCCGAGCGGGCGTGCGCTCGGGCTGGAGCTCCCGCCCGGGAGACTGATCGACGCCACGAGCGAGGGCGCGTGGCACGAGCCGTTGCTGTGGCACGCCGGGCGCTCGGCGTCCTCCGGCAACTGGGCGCGGCTCGCCGGGCCCGCCTCCCGGCTCGGGCTGCTGCCGGTGCTCGTGGACGTCGGCGACGGGGTGGGCGGCCCGGACCGGTGGGAGTTGCAGCCCTGGAAGATGTCCTACCCCGGTGACCATGACGCCGACGAGGTGCTGGCCGGCTTCTGGGAGGACTACGTGGCGGACATGTCCGGCGTCGAGGAGGACGACCCGGACCCGGAGGGGACCGTCGAGGCCCTCGACGAGACGCTCGCCCCCTTCGGCCCGGACTGGCCCGGCCTCGCCCCCGAGCGGACCCTGTCCGCCGACCCCGACGTCCGGGCGGCCGAGACGGCCGACCGCCTCCTGGAGGACGGCTCCTGGTTCGAGGACCCCCGCCTCGCGCTGGTCCCGGCCCGCCGCTCCGCCGACATACCGGCGGCCCTCGGCTGGCCCGGCCCGCTGAACCACGAGAACGACACGGCCGTGCTCTGCGCGGTCCTGCGCTCCTGGGAGGACCGTTTCGGCGTCCGCGTCGTCGCGCTCACCTACGACCAGCTGGTCCTGTCGGTCGCGGCGCCGCCCACCACCCGGGCCGAGGCCGAGGCGGTGGCCGCCGAGCACTTCGCGTTCTGCCCGGACAACATCGTCCAGGGACACCACGAGACGGTGCGCGCGTACGCCGAGCACGCGGTCCAGGACCAGCGGATGTGGTCGTTCTGGTGGGACTGAGGCTCTGAACCGAGCCACCCGGACTCAGCCCCGGCCGGGCTCAGCCCCGGCCGGGCTCAGCTCCGCCGACTCAGCTCTCGGACTCAGCACCCGGCCGGGCTGAGCTCTTGGACTCAGCCGGGCCGGGCTCAGCGCAGGGCCCTGCCCAGTCTGCGCAGCCCCTCCGTGATCTCCGCCGGCGTGTGCGTGACGAAGCACAGGCGCATCGTCGAGGTGTCCGGCGTGCCCGCGTGGAAGGGCGCGCCGGGCACGTACGCCACGTCGTGCCGCACCACGTCCGGCAGCAGGGCCGTGGTGTCGTACCCCTCCGGCAGTCGGGCCCACAGGAACATGCCGCCGGCGGGCCGGTTCCAGGCGGAGCCGTCGGGAAGGGCGTCGGCGAGCCCGGCGAGCATCGCGTCGCGGCGCTCGCGGTACGCCCCGGCCACCCGGGCGACGTGCCCGTCCAGGTCGCGGTCGGCCAGGTACCGTGCCGCGGCGAGCTGGTTGACGGTCGGGGTGTGCAGGTCCGCGGCCTGCTTGGCGATCGCGCAGGCCCGGCGCAGCGCGGCGGGCGCCCGCAGCCAGCCCAGCCGCAGGCCGGGCGCCATCACCTTGGAGAAGGAGCCGAGCAGGACGGTCCGGTCGCGGGCGTCGTCGAGTGAGGCGATCCAGGGCGCCCGCTCGCCCTCGAAGCGGAGTTCGCCGTAGGGGTCGTCCTCGACGATCCACAGCCCCCGGCGGGCGGCCACCGCGGCGACGGCGGCCCGGCGCCCGGCGGGCATGGTGCGGCCGGTCGGGTTCTGGAAGGTGGGCACGGTGTAGAGGAGCTTCGGCCGCTCGCTCACCACCAGCGCCTCCAGCGCCTCGGGGTCGATGCCGTCCGCGTCCGCCGGCACGGCCACGACGCGCGCGCCCGCGAGGCCGAAGGCCTGGAGGGCCGCCAGATAACAGGGGTCCTCGACGAGGACGGTGTCGCCGGGTTCGAGCAGGGCGGTGGCGAGGAGGGACAGCGCCTGCTGGGAGCCGGTGGTGACCAGGATGTCGTCGGCGTCGGTGGCGAGGCCGCGGGCGCTCGCGCGGGCGGCGAGCGCGGCGCGCAGCGTGGGCTCGCCCTCCGTCGTGGAGTACTGCAGCGCCCGTTCCGGCACCTCGGTGAGCACGGCGTGGAAGGTGGCGGCGACCCCGTCGGCGTCGAACAGCTCCGGAGCCGGCAGCCCGCCCGCGAAGTTGACGACCTCGGGGCGGGCGGTGACGGCGAGAATGTCCCGCACCGGCGACCCGCCGACCGTACGGGCCCGCGCCGCGAGCGGCGGCACGGGAGCGGAGACAGGGGCGGGCTCGGTGACGGTCATGACACGGCTCCTTCGGCTGCGGCGACGTCGTCTCCTGCCGCAGCCTAGGGAAGTACGTGCAACCTACAAGCGGCTTTCCGGGATGCGGACGGCCGTGCGCCACTGCCCGCCCGGGCGGTCACAGCTTGTTGCCGACGGCCGCGTAGACGTTGATGTCGGCGTCCGTGACGTCGTTGATGTCGGCGTACCGGACCCGGTCGATGGGGTCGAGGGCCGCCAGGTAGGCGGCGTCCGGCTGTTCGGGCACCGGGGCCGCGCCGTCGGGGCGCCAGCGGTGGACCGGGACCACACCGGGGTCGGCGGGCACCAGGGAGCTGTCGGTGAGGAAGCGCTCGACCTCCGCCCCGGTGCGCAGGACGAAGGTGAAGCCCCGCTCGGTGTAGGCGCGTTGGACGGCGCGGATGTTCTCCGGGTTGAGGTCCTCGGTGAGGTGGCTGAGGACCAGGCGGCTGCCGGACGGCAGCGCGTCGAGGAGGTCGCGCACGATCGGGTACGCATCCTCGTCCTCGACGAAGTGCAGGACGGCGATCAGGCACAGCGCGACCGGCTCGTCGAAGTCCAGCGTCCTGGCGGCCTGTTCGAGGATCTGCGCGGCGTTCCTGAAGTCGGCGTCGAGGTAGTCGGTGCGCCCCTCGGGCCGGGAGGTGAGCAGGGCGCGCGCGTGCGCCAGCACCACCGGGTCGTTGTCGACGTAGACCACGCGCGAGTCGGGGTTGATCCGCTGGGTGATCTGGTGGACGTTCTCCGCGGTGGGCAGGCCGGTGCCGATGTCGAGGAACTGGCGGATGCCGTCCTCCCTGGCCAGCGCGGTGACGGCACGGCGCATGAAGTCGCGGTTGTGCCGTACGTCGAGGTAGCCGCGCGGGTTGGCGGCGAGCGCGGCGGCGGCCGCGGCCCGGTCGGCGGGGTAGTTGTCCTTGCCGCCGAGGAAGACGTCGTAGACGCGGGCGGGGTGCGCCCTGGTGGTGTCGATCCTCCTTCTCAGCTCGGCGGGATCCTGGCTGAGGGCGTCACCGGGCACGGAAGTCTCCCTGGCGGATCGGGGCGGCGGTTCGACAGCAGACGACAGGTCGTCAACAACCTAGCCTTGAAAGCGACTTGCTGGTGCCCAAAGTCCACCTGAGACATGCGTGGGAGTGCTCAGGAACTTCGTTCAGCGGATGCCCCGGTCGGCTCGGCCCGGGTGTGTCGCTCGGCGGCGTCGAACGCGGGCGCGAGCGGGGCCAGCGCCGTGCGGAGCCGGTCGGGCAGTGACCCGGCGGGCACGACCAAGGCTCCGGCGGCGAGACTCTCGGCGGCCTCCGCGTTCCCGGCCGGCCGGAGCCAGCCTTCCAGCGCGATACGAACCGCCGCGGTCACGCTTGCCGCGAGGACGCGGGCTGTGGGCGCCTCGGCGTCGTCCAGGCGCTCGGCGATCACCGCCGTGAGGGGGCGCTCGATGCCGGCGGTGGTGTCGAGGAACGCGTCGCGCAGCGCGGTGCGGGTGGTGATCAGCAGCAGCACCTCGTGTTCGCGCTCGCCGGTGTTCATGTACTGCTCGACCACTGCCTCGGTGACGGCGTCAGCCAGCCGCACTCCTGCGGGCCGGGCCGCGACCGCCGCCGCGATCCGCGCCTCCCGGTCCGCGGTGACAGCAGAGACGATCGCCTGCTCGCGGCTGGCGAAGTAGTTGTTGTAGGTGCGCGGCGAGACCCCGGCCGCCTCGGCGATGTCCTCGACCCGCACCTGGTCCGGTCCGCGCTCCACGGCCAAGCGCAGGGCCGCCTCGCGCAGCGCCTCGCGCGTGGCCTGTTTCTTCCGCTCCCGCAGCCCTGGTGGTGTCGTCACGGTGTCAGCGTTCCACACAGGACTGCGCGCGCGCAAAATTGCGTGAGCGCAAACTTGCGCGCACGCACTTTTTCTGTCAGCCTCGGCCCGACCGAGACCGACCGAGGGGACCTCACCATGCGAGCAAGAGGAATGACGTACGACACCGGATTCGTCGTGCACGGCCAGATATCCCGTGAGCACCTCGCCCCCGCGGTGGTCCGGCGCGAGCTCGGCATCATCCGCGACGACCTGCACTGCAACGCGGTCCAGATCATCGGCGGCGACCCGGACCGACTGGAGCTGGCCGCCGGTGCCGCCGCCGAGCTCGGCCTGGAGGTGTGGTTCTCGCCCTACCCGCTGGAGCTGGATCCGGAGCAGATCCTCACCCTCTTCCGCGACTGCGCCGAGCGAGCGGAACGGCTCCGGCAGCAGGGGGCCACAGTCGTGTTCGTCGCAGGGGTCGAGCTGAGCGTGATGAACCGCGGTTTCCTGTCCGGGGAGAGCCCCGAGGAGCGGGTCGAGCAGCTGATGAGCCGACCCGAGCGGCGGGCCGAAGCGATGCGCGAACTCGGCGTGCGCATCAACCGGTTCCTCCGCGAGGCCGCGGCCACGGTCCGCGCATGCTTCCAGGGCAAGCTCACCTACGCGTCCATCCAGTTCGAGCAGGTCGACTGGAATCCCTTCGACATCGTGACGTACGAGCTGATCCGCTCCGCCGAGGTCGCCGACCGGTTCCGGGATGCGGTGCGCACCCTGGCCCGAGGCCCGAAGCCGCTCGCTGTCACCGGCTTCGGCACCGCGGCCTACCACGGCGCGGGAGACCGCGGCGGGCGGGTGCTGGACGTGGTCGATCACGACCCGGTGACCAAGGCCCCGGTACGACTGAACGGCATATACGAGCGTGACGAGGCCGGCCAGGCCGCGTATCTGAGCGAACTGCTGGAGATCTTCGAGACCGAGGGCGTGGACAGCGCGTTCGTGTTCCTGTTCGCCCTGCCCGGCTACCCGCATCGCCCGGACGGCGACCCCAGGGACGACTTGGACCGGGCCGGCCTGGGCATCGTCAAGCTGCTCGAAGGGCGCCGGGGCCAGACCTATCCCGACATGGACTGGGAACCCAAGGCCGCCTTCACGGCAGTGGCGCAGCGGTATCGAAGGTGACAGGCCCTACTGGGAAACGTCCGTCGTCCCCTCCGCGACCCACTGCGAGCCGCCGAGCGGGAACTCGTACGCCGGGCGGCCGTTGTTGCCGCTGGTGTGGAACGGGCGGCCGTGGTCGTCCAGGACCAGCGTCCCGTGCCGCGAACCGCTGGACCAGTCCAGCTCCAGGTACCAGCGCACGTCGTACGCCGAGGCGTCGGCCTTGACGTAGAAGACCTCCGGGTCGGACTCGCTCACCTTGAACGGGAAGTCCCGGTGCCCCGCCTCGGGCACCACGGCGGGCCGCGCGGCGTCGAGGGCCACCGTGAAGGACCGGGTCGGCACGTCGCCGCCGCAGCCGACGCCGGGATAGCCCATCGCGTAGTCGTTCCAGGCGAGCGGCGACCGCTTGCCGGCCGTGCGGACGGTCATCCGCTCCAGCACCACCGTCTCCCGGCCGGTGCCCTGCACGGTGAGCGTCACGTACTGCTCGCCGGAGGAGACGGCCCCCACCGCGGCCACCCACGCGGTGGCGTCGCCGTCGGTGGGCGGCGGAGGCACCTTCGCCGCCGGAAGGTTGATCAAGTACCGCTGGGAGCACGGGCTTTCCCAGGTGTACGGCTCCACCTTCACCGTCAGCGGCGGGGCGGCGGAGGTGTCGCCGGCGGGGCCCGCTCCGGCGTGCGCCGAGGCGGAGGGGGCGCCCGGCGTCTGCGCGGGCGTCTGCTGGTGCCGGGGCTTCGCCCCGGACTTCGAGGCATTCGAGGCTGAGGGCGAGGCGCCGGACGGCGACACCGACCCGCCCTTCCCGTCGCCGCCCGCCGCCCTCCGGCCCCCGTCGGCGGACGCGGCCCCGTCGGCCCGGCCGGCGTCACCGGCCCCACCGGACGGCAGTCCGACGGCGAACGCCACGGCGCCCAGCACGGCAGCGACCGCGGCCCCGGCGACGACGGCCGTACGGGTCCGCGGACGGCGTCCGCGCGGCGACTGCTCCTCGGCGGGCGACACGGAGGAAACGGGCGCGACCTCGGCGACAGGCACGGCGTCAGTGCCCGTCTTCGCGTCCGTGTCCTTGTCGGCACCCGTCACCCCGGCCGCCTCCGCAGCCACGGTCTCCGTCGGCGTCACGACGGCCGTGGGCGCCTTCCGTCTCCGGGTGGCGTCGGCCAGGACCCAGCGCCGGTGCAGTTCGACGAGGTCCTCGGGCGTCGCCTTGCACAGCCGGGCCAGCCGCTCGACGGGCGCGTAGTCGGTCGGTACGGCATCCCCGTTGCAGTACCGGTGCAGGGTCGACGTGCTCATGTGGAGCCGCTTGGCGAGCATGCCGTAGCTGAGCCCGGAGCGCTCCTTCAGCTCCCTCAGCAGCGCGGCGAAGTCGGCCGCGCCCCCGGGCGCCGTACCGCCGTCCGACACGTCTCCTCCATCCCCCGTGTCCCGTTCCCCCGTTCCAGGGGAGGGTTGTTTCCGCAGCTCAGGCCGCTGTTTTCGTTCCAGCGTCCCGGATCGTCCGTCGGCTGTGGCAGCCGGGACGGATCATCGCACAGGCTTCGGTTCATCCCAGCACGCCGCCGGGTCCGACCGGCCGCCCAGGAAAGAGATCCCGCCATGCGCACGTACCGCACCGCACGCTCCGCCCGCGTCTCCCGCACCTCCGGCCCCCGTGGGCGGCTGCTCGCCGCGGCGGGCGTGGCCCTCGCCGCCCTCGCCCTCACCGCGTGCGAGGACGGAACGGGAACGCGGGACGAGGGCGCGTCCCGGCCGGCCACGGCGTCTCCGTCGGCCGGCGAAAAGGGGCCTGGCAAGACCGGCGAGACGGACGACGCGGGCTCGACCGGTTCGACCGGTTCGATCGGTTCGATCGGTTCAACGGGTTCGAAGGGGTCGTCCGGCTCGACCGGTTCCTCCGCCACCACTGGGTCGACCGGCGCGACCGGCACCGGGAAGAACACCACCGGTAAGAACACGTCGACCGGTTCCGGATCCTCGCAGAGCCGCGTCCTCTGCAACGGCTCCAACACCACCGTCACGGCGCAGCCGGTGCCGCGCCCGCTGAACCACCTGCTGATCACGGTGAAGAACACCGGCTCGCGGACCTGCGACCTGACGTACTACCCGGTGCTGCGCTTCGACGAGATGCAGTGGGTGCCGCAGGCGATCGAGGCCAGCCACCCGCAGGCGGTGACGACCCTGGCGCCCGGCGAGTCCGGCTACGCGGGCGTACTGCTGTCGGCCGCCGACGGCAGCGGCGACGGCGGCGCCACCGGCCACAAGCTCACGGTCGGCTTCCAGGGCACCACCCCGAACAGCAGCGGGGGCGCCGCCGCGGTGCCCGCGCTGCCGGCCAAGGGCGTGTACTACGACAGCACGCTGTCGGTGACGTACTGGCAGCAGAGCATGGACGACGCCCTGGCCTACTGACTGCGGCCTACGGCCTACTGGCCTGCCGGCCTACTGAGCGCGCAGCTTCTGGGCCACCTCGGTGGCCCAGTAGGTGAGGATGTTCTGCGCGCCCGCCCGCCGGATGCCGGTCAGGGCCTCCAGGATGGCCCGGTCGCGGTCGATCCAGCCCTTCTCGGCGGCGGCCTCGATCATCGAGTACTCGCCGGAGATCTGGTACGCGGCGACCGGCACGTCCACGGCGTCGGCGACGCGCGCCAGGACGTCGAGGTAGGGGCCGGCCGGCTTGACCATCACCATGTCGGCGCCCTCCTCGAGGTCGAGGGCCAGCTCCCGCATCGACTCACGCAGATTGGCCGGGTCCTGCTGGTAGGTCTTGCGGTCGCCCCGGAGGGAGGAGCCGACGGCCTCGCGGAAGGGCCCGTAGAAGGCGGAGGCGTACTTCGCGGTGTAGGCGAGGATCGCGACGTCCTCCCGCCCGATCTGGTCGAGGGCGTCGCGGATGACGCCGATCTGCCCGTCCATCATCCCGCTGGGTCCGACGACGTGGGCGCCGGCGTCGGCCTGCACCTGGGCCATCTCGGCGTACCGCTCCAGGGTCGCGTCGTTGTCGACGCGCCCTTCCGCGTCCAGCACGCCGCAGTGCCCGTGGTCGGTGGTCTCGTCGAGGCACAGGTCGGACATGACGAGCAGGTCGTCGCCGACCTCGGCCCGCACGTCCCGGATGGCGACCTGGAGGATCCCGTCGGGGTCGGTCCCCGGCGTGCCGACGGCATCCTTCTTCTCCTCCTCCGGCACGCCGAACAGCATGATGCCGGAGATCCCGGCCGCCACCGCCTCGGCGGCGGCCTTCTTCAGGCTGTCCCGCGTGTGCTGCACGACGCCGGGCATCGAGCCGATCGGCACGGGCTCGCTGACGCCCTCGCGCACGAACGCCGGAAGGATGAAGTCCGCCGGGTGCAGCCGCGTCTCGGCGACCATGCGCCGCATGGCCGGGGTGGTGCGCAGCCGACGGGGACGCGTACCGGGAAAGGAACCGTACTTCGTCATACGCCCTACGCTACGCCCGCCCCGAGAGCGCCTTTGCCGACGGTGTGTCGGGGCCACGGCTCGGTAACGTTCGCTGCTGGTTCCGCCCCGGCCGGCCTCAGCCCACCGCCTTCTCGATGAGCTCGCTGATGCGCTGTTCGTCGGCCGCGGTCAGCTCCTTCAGGGCGTAGGCGGTCGGCCACATGGCGCCGTCGTCGAGTGCCGCCTGGTCGCTGAAGCCGAGGGTGGCATACCTCGTCTTGAACTTCTGCGCGCTCTGGAAGTGGCAGAGGACCTTGCCGTCCCTGGCGTAGGCGGGCATCCCGTACCAGAGCTTGGGGGTGAGGTCCGGAGCGACGGTCCTGACGATGTGGTGGATCCGCTCGGCGAGGACCCGGTCCGCCTCCGGCATCTCGGCGATCTTCGCGAGCACGTCCTGTTCCGCCGCCGCTTCCTTCTCCGCCCGGGACGCACCGCGCCGCGCTGCCGCCTTCTTCTGCTCCTGGGCGTGCTCCTTCATCGCCGCCCGCTCCTCGGCGGTGAATCCGTCGTACTGCTCGGCGGTCGTGCCGGAGTTGTCGGCGGACGACTTCGTGGACTTCATGGCAGGTTTCCTCTCGTACCGGGATGAGGCGGGGGCGGTCGGGGCGGGAGTGCGAGGCCGTGGGTCAGGACGGTGCGGGCGCCGTGGGCGGCGCGGGGGTGAGCGGGGCGGCGGCCTCCCAGACGAATCCGTCCGGGTCGGTGAAGGCGCCGGCGGTGCCGCCGAGGACGATGCGGTGCGAGCCGGTGCCGTCGGCGGGAACGCCGAGGTCCTTGGCCAGGGCGCGGCGCTTGTACAACGCCAGCTTCACGGGGCTGGACTCGCCGGAGGTGAACTCGGCGTACTTGCCGCCGAAGCTCCTGGCCACCGTCAGGCCCCGGCCGACGTAGAACTGCCTGGCGGCCTTCACGTCCTCGACGCCGAGCAGGAGGACCATCTCGTCGATCTCGCGGGTGGCCGGGCCGTCGTCCTTCTTCGCCGAGGTCGCGACCTTCCAGATCGTCCCGTCCGGGGCCTGGACGACGCCGCCGTAGCCCCACAGCGACTTCGCGGCGGGCTTCAGCACCGTGGCGCCGGCGTCCACGGCGGCGCCGAGGAAGCTGTCGACGGTGGCCGGCCGGGACACCGTGAGCGCCAGGGTGAAGCCGCGGAATCCGGTGGAGGGTGCCTCGGACGCCCTTAGGCGTACGCGGGTGTCCACTCCGAAGGCGGTGCAGAAGCGGTGGGCGGCATCGGGGTCGGCCACCTTGAGGGTGACGGATGCGATGGACGTGTCGGACGCGGTGGACGTCGTGGTTGCCATGACCATCACGCTAGGGGCCGCTCGGCGGCCGGGGCTTCTCGATTCCTGACCGGTCTTGTCACCTGCTTCGCCACACACGCCGGCATCCCCTCCAGCGTGATCGCAGGGCCCGCGTCGTGGGCCACGCTCCCGGCATCGGCGTGGTCGGCCGCCGCGTCCGCCGCATCCGCTGCCTCCGCCGCCTGGCGCCGGAAGGCCCCGGGCGGCATGCCGACCAGCTCGGTGAAGCGGGTGGTGAACGTGCCCAGCGACGCGCAGCCGACCGTGAAGCAGACCTCGGTGACGCTGAGGTCGCCCCGCCGCAGCAGGGCCGCCGCGCGCTCGATGCGGCGCGTCATCAGGTACGCGTACGGCGACTCGCCGTAGGCGGCCCGGAACTGCCGGCTGAGGTGCCCGGCGGACATGTTCACGTCGCGGGCGAGCGCCTCCACGTTCAGCGGCTGCGCGTACTCCCTGTCGATCCGGTCACGGACGCGGCGCAACCGCGCGAGATCGGCCAGGCGCTGCGCCTCGACGCGTGCGCGCCGCCACTCCTGCTGGCACATGAGAACGCTCCCCTTCTCTCCCGCGACATCGGCCCGCACGGCCGCACCAGCACCGGCACCCGCACGGCTCAGCGAAGCTCCTGGATGCGGACCAGGTTGCCCGCAGGGTCGCGGAAGGCGCAGTCGCGGATGCCGTACGGCTGCTCGGTCGGCTCCTGTACGACCTCGGTATCACCGGCCTGCACCTTCTCGAACGTGGCGTCGAGGTCCCGCGTGGCCAGAAGGATCCAGCCGTAGGTGCCCTTGGCCATCATCTCGGTGATGGTGCGGCGCTCGTCCTCGGTGATTCCCGGGTCGGCGGCGGGCGGCGCCAGCAGGATCGACGTGTCGGGCTGACCGGCCGGCCCGACCGTGATCCAGCGCATCCTGCCCTGCCCGACGTCGCTGCGGACCTCGAAGCCGAGGACGTCACGGTAGAAGGCGAGCGACGCGTCCGGGTCGTCGTGCGGAAGGGCGCAGGTGTGAATGGTGATGTCCATGACGGGCAGACTAGAGGCGGCTCCGTCACCGCGCTTCTCGAATCCTGATCGATCCGGACACGCGCGGACACGCTCGGACGCTCACGAGCACGTCACGCGGAGCGCGCACGCTCCCGTGGCGGTGCACCCGCCTCCCCGCCGAACGTCCGCCTTCTCGGCGAGTACTACCGGGACTCGTCTTCCGGATTCCAGTTGGTCTCCTCGATCTCCGCCAACAGCGCCCTGCGCTGCCGCCGGGAGAGTGAGTCCTCGCTGACGCTGTGCATGCCCCACGGGATGGGGCAGGGCCCCTCATGGTCCGGATCAGGGCACAGCACTTCGACCATGCGGTCCATCAGTTCCTCGTGCTGCGCCGCCGTGGCGACGAGCGCGATCGTCACCTGCCATAGCCTGGGCTGCTCGGCAGGTTCCCGCGCGGCGTCGGACATACGACGGACTCTAATGCGGCGTCAGCCATCCCTCGGCCGGACGCCGGGCCGCCTGCACGACCGCTGAGGCACGGCCGCGGCGACGTGCCGACGGCCGAACCGGTCGGCCGTGCGGACCCGCCGGTGCCGGCCCCGGCTGCGGAAGTGACCGCCCCTCCTCCTGCGTCACTGCGGGAAGCTCGGCCACACGTGCAATCCCGTCACGGTGGCGGTGGTGACACCGGAAGGGCCGCCCGGGAGGAGCAGGCTGGTCGGCTCGTATTCGTCGTCGCCGATCACCAGGTCCGCGTCGCCGTCCCGGTCCGTGTCGCGCAGCCGGATGTTCATCCCGAACCTCTGGTATTTCCGGGGGTCGCCCGGTACGCCGGCGGTGGCGCGGGTGAACCACTGCGAACCGGCGCCGGTCAGGCCCTTCGTACCGCCGCGCAGGATGTGGACGCCGCCCGCCGACGCGACCGAGCCGACCTTCTCCTCCTCCGAGCTCACCGCGAGGTCCGGGTAGCCGTCGCGGTTGGTGTCACCGGCGGAGAGCGCCCCGCCGAAGCCGTCGTTCTTGGTGGCGGCCGTGGCGACGCCTGAAGTGTCCTGGGTGAGGCGGTACTTGGTGGTGGGACCGGATGATCCGCCGCGCACGACGACGACCGAGCCGGCACCCTTGTTGTAGCGGGTGTCGCCGACAGCCAGGTCGCCGTAGCCGTTCTTGTCGAAGTCCGCGATAACGCCCGTGGGGCTGTAGTCGGGGGCCGTGCTGTTGATCGGCGTGACCTTGGCCGCGGGCTTGACGGTGGTGCCGCCGCGCAGGAACCAGGCGTCCAGGGTCATCTTGTCGTTGCGGTAGCCCTGGCCGAGCACGTACAGGTCGGTGGCCTTGTCCTTGGTGACCTTCCCGGCGACGAGTCCGGCGGGTTCGAGGATGTCGGGCGAGCCGGCTGGCAGGCGGTGCTTGGTGACCTTGCCGGTCGTCCCGGTCTTGGAGAAGCCGCCCCGGAAGACGTAGGCGGTGTCGATGGCGTCCACGACCGCCAGGTCCGGCTTGCCGTCGCCGTTGAAGTCACCGGTCTCGACGGCCTTGCCGAAGCCCCGGTCGGCGACGGCGCCGACCGGGAGCCGGGTGGCCTTGCTTCCGAGGCCGGACCTCGCGCCCCACATGATGGTGACCGCTCCCGAGTTGGCCTTGCCGCTCACCTTCTCGGTGAAGTCGGTGACCGCGAGGTCGGCGTAGCCGTCCTGGTTGAGGTCGGCGGCGGCCAGGTCCTCGCCGAAGGCGTCCACGTAGTCGCCGGCGTCCCCGGCGGTCCCGGGAATGCCCGCGCTGTTCTGCGTGAACGTCTTCGTCACGGTGCCGGGACCGGTCGCGGTCCCGTACGTCACGGTGAAGGAACCGCCGAGGGATGCCTGGGCGTAGTCCCGGTAGCCGTCGCCGTTGAAGTCGTCGGCGTACTTCGCGGGCGCGGCCGCGGCCGTCCCCGAGAGGGCCAGCAGGCCTCCGCCCGTGAGGGAGACGGCGGTGGCGGTCGCGAGAGCGAGCCGGAGCGGGCGGGACGTCCTGCGCGTGAACATGCGTCTCCTGCGTGCGCACGGGACCGGGCGGAGCCGGTCGCCGGTGATCTTGTGGTGGCGGGTTACAGGGGAGACCCATGACTGCGGAGGAGGGTTGTACACCGCTAGACCCAGGTCAGCTTGCCCGCACTGGGGACGAGGGAATCGAGTCGGCGGAAGACGTCCTCTGGCCCGTCGATCACGGTGGTGTTCGGTCTCTCCACGTACTCCCTCGCCCACTCATGGATCAGCAGCGAACGCATCAGGAACACCCGGCGGCCGTGCTCCAGGGCGAGACGGGCCTGCATCCGGGCGCCGCTGCGATAGGCGGCCTCGATCACGACCGTGGCCAGGCTGTAGCCGCTCATCACGCCGTTGCGCAGCGGAAAGGACGTCTTCGACGGCGGCGCGTCCGGCCAGAACGGGGAGAGCAGCAGTCCCCGCTCGGCGATCTCCCGCTGAAGCCGTGCGTTCTGCGCGGGATAGGCGCGACGCAGGCCCGTTCCGATGACCGCGACGGTACGCCCGCCGACAGCGAGGGCGGCACCGTGCGCCGCGGTGTCGATACCGGCGGCCAGCCCGCTGACGACAGTGACACCTCGCTCGGCGAGACCGCCCGCGATGTCTCGCGCATGCGCAATGCCGTCGGGGGTGGGAGTGCGGGTGCCGACGACGGCCACGCGCAGATCATGCTCGACGGACTCGCCCCGCAGGAACAGGAAGGGAGGCCGATGGTGCACCAACCTCAGACAGAGCGGGTAGTCCTCATCGAGGATCGTGACGAACCGCATCCCCTCCCGCTCCCAGGCGGCGATCTCGGCGGCGACACCGTCCAGATCCACCGGCGGGCCGGGATCGAACAGCGCGACCTGACCGGAAGCGTCGAGTGACTGCTCCAGGACGTCCCGGGCGCTGCCTACGGTCTCGATCTGGTCGGTGAGCTCGGACCAGGAACGATCGCCTCGCCGCAAGAGTGCGACGACGGCTGCCCGCTCCAGTTCTCGGTCCCTGGCGCGGATCACGCCGCACGGCCCGCGGAGAGCGCGGCCACATGCTCAGGCTGGCGATCGCGGCACTCGCGGCAGCGGCCGGGCTGGGGGGCGCGGAAGGCGCGTTCGCAGCCGTCGCAGTTCTGGAAGGGATGCGGACGCCGGCTCGTACGGTCGTCCGCCATAGGGGCTGGTGGCGCGCAACGCGCCGGGAGCGGGGCGGGCAGCGACTCGCGGAGGCGGTAGGCGACGACCGCGGCCGGGCTGCGCACGTCCGCGGGAAGGTCGACGGTCAGGGCGCGCCGGACGACGGCTGCCGGGACACCGCGGTCGAACCAGGCGATCACGGCGGGCGCGAGCCGGTTCACGTCCCGCTGGGAGAAGGTGAGGCGTTCGTCGACGCGGCGCAGCCCCGCGAGGAGGGCGACGGCCTTCCCGTGCCGCACGTCGCTGCCGGTGTCCTCCACCGCCGGAACCGAGGCTGCGGGCGGCTGGGGCTCGGCGGCAACGGGTGCAGCCTGCACGTCCGGGGACGTCGGCGAAGGCGCCCCTCGGTCGTCCTCCTGGGACGACGTACGCGGACCGTCCCCCGAGCCGTCGACAGCGGCGCTCCGGCCCCGAACCCGGCCCGTCGCGGCGGCCCGCCCCGGCGTGTGGTGCGCGTACGTCCGGGTGACCAGCCGTCCCGTCTCCGTGCGCTCCCGCACCCGCTCCAGGTAGCCGTGCGCCTCCAACTCCCGCAGGGCGAAGGCGATCCGGTCGCGCCCCTCGGGGAAGCGCTCGGCGAGGCTGCGGATGTCGACGGGCGCGCCCTCCGGCAGCGACATGATGTGCGTGGCCAGCCCGATCGCGGTCAGCGACAACTCGCGGTGCTGGGCGAGGTGGTTGCCCACCACGGTGTAGTGGCCCGACTGGTACGTGCGTACGTGCGTGACACCGGAGGGTGTGGTGCCGCGCCGAACACCCGGAATCGGACGCAGGGCGGCGCTAGGCTTCTTCTCAGCCATGGGGAAGGCTCCGACTTCCTCGTTGGTCAGGCCCTCGCACTGGGATGGCAGTCCCGGCGGGGGCCGACGTATGTCTGGGGCTCTCGAGTTGTGATCCCGCTGGCCCCGAGCCTGCCCGCCCCACCAGCCAACACGCCAGCCACACCGCCCGGTTTCACCCGCCCGGGTGACCTACGCGAGGTTTGGTTGGTTGGTTGGTTTTTTCCCCGGGTTATTTGGTCCTTTACCGCCCGCGCCACCGGCACACAGCCCGCCGGGCTCCCGTGTCTCCGGCCGCCCGAATTTCCGGGTTCCCATGCTCGGCACTCACGGGCGGATCGCGGTCACCAGCAGCGTGTCAGCGGCACGCGGTCCCTTCCCGGCGGGCAGTACGTCGACGCGGATCTCTGTGAAACCCGCCTGGTCGAGCAGCTTGGTCCACACGTGCTCCTGAAGAACCCAGCGCCGCATCGTGGTCGTCTCTCCCTCCGGAGTCATCGCGGAGATGACGGTGTGCCGGAGGTCGGGCTTTGCGGGTGCGCCGTTGAGGCAGTGGCCCAGGGTGGAGAACACCAGCCGGCCGCCGGGCCGCAGGGCTGCGGCCGCCGCCGTCAGCAGTTCACGCGGCTCGGTGAAGTCCACCGCGCCGAAGACGCTGTACAGCACGTCGTAGACGTCCTGCCGCGTCTGCAGGTGGCTCACCACGTCGGCCCGCAAGATATGGAGACGGGGCGCGAGGTGGCCGTACAGGTCGGTGGCCATGGCGTGTTGGGCGGGTGATCCGTCGACCGCGACGATCCGGGCGAGTGGGTGGTGGAGGGCCAGGTGAGCGGCGTGCCGGGCGGCCCCGGCACCAAGGTCACCGACGCACGCCCCGGTCAGTTCGCCGAGCGCTTCAGCCCCCGGACCACCGTCCTGGCCCCAGTTCCACCGGAAGTCGCCGGGCACAGTCTGGTCGGTGACGTGGCGGGTGCGGCCGTAGTGATGCCAGAGGTCTGCGCTTCCTGTGCTCACCCGCGCGATACTGCCGTGTCCGGCCGGCCCTCGGGTCGCTTCACCGGAACCTCACCCGATCGCCTCGGGCCCCCGACCATCGGTAGGGAGCCCGAAGCAACCGTCCGGGGCGGTCAGTGCGAGTCGTTGCCGGGGTGGCACGGGCCGCACTCGGCGGCGTCCGCCCACAGCGACAGGTCGACCTCCCAGCCGTCGGCCGCGATGCGTTGCGCTGTCTTCATCACGGAGCCGTCGTTCTTGAACTCGACCTCGGGCACGTGGTGCAGGAAGCGCCCCCCGTTGAAGCGATCGCACAGGTCGGCGTACGCCACAGTGTCCAGGATGATCGTGTGGACGCCGATGTCGACGAGCGTGCTCGGCGCGAGCCCGAGCGACTCGCCTCGATGCTCCATGGCGGTCAGGAGGTACGCGTACGCCTGTCCCAGTACGCGGGCTGCCATGATCGAGTCGTACGGGTAGTCCCGCATGAGGAGCCCGACCTGCTTCTCCCACAGGTCGGCCGGAACGACATCCCGCACGGAGCGGACCGGACGGCTCGTCGGGTCGGGGGTGAGCAGTGATGCAACAGTGCTGCTGGCTGCCATGGCGCCTCCAGGGACGGCGCCCCGCGGGTCGGGGCGATGCACCCAGCACACCGCGCCGGGCACGCTAAAGGAGGTCAACTTTCCTCCCGAGCAAGCCCGTTGCACATCGTGCAAGCCTTCTCGACGCCTCCGCGTGGCACCCGTACCGTAGGCCGCACCGATAGTGCGGCTTGGGAGGGTCCGGTGCCCGTCGACCCGCTCTGGAACAGCAGGAAAGCACGTGAGTTAGCCGCGCAGCGTCGCCCCGGCGCGCTGATCCGGCTCGGCCGCGAAAACCGTGCGTGGACACTGGCCGCGCTTGGCGAACGGCTCGGTTGCTCGTCGGCCACGATCTCACGGCTCGAACGGCGATCGCGCGTCGTCGACCTGACTCTGGTCCACAGGGCCGCATTCGAAGTCGGCGTTCCCCGACACCTCCTGGTGACTTCTCTGGCGCCACCCGCAGCAACCGCATCGGTGGCCACTAGAGTGACCGGCAGTCCGCGTGACGCCGAGGAGGACCCGATGCGCCGTCGCACGCTGCTGACCGCCACGGCCGCTGCCGGACCGGCCGCTCTGCTGATGGGCCTGGACGAAGCCTTGGCCGACACCCCACCGCCCCTGGGGGCCGGCCCATTGGACACCCGCCTGGCCGCCGCCCGCGGACTGTATGACAAGGGTGCCCACAGACGGCTTCTCACCGTGTTGCCGGGCCTCATCGCGGACGGGCACTCCGCCGCCGCGTCCCGCCGGGACCTCGACCAAGCCCGGCTCTCCTCCGTGTACAGCCTGGCCACTGCCGTGCTGAACAAGCTCGGCTCCTACGACCGCGCCCGCGTCACCGCAGAACGCGCGCGCACTTGGGCCGAGGTGTCCGGTTCCCCGCTCGCGTCGGCGGCAGCCGCCCGGGAATTGTCGATCGTGTTACGGCACCAGGACCGCAACGCCGACGCTCAGCGCATCATGACGTCAGCAGCCGCCGCCGTTGAGGCGACCGGGTTGCGCACCGACGCGTCGGCGGCCGCGTACGCGCAGATGCTCTGCACTCTGGCATACACGGCGGCTCGAGGCGGCCGGCGCACTGAGGCGCTGACGATGACCGAGGAAGCCCGCCGAGCCGCACGGCGGCTGCCGCCCATCGCCCCGGTCGGCCGCCTGTTTCCCATCAGCCCGGCCGCAGTCGACCTGTACGCGATGGGCGTTCACTGGGCACTCGGTGACGCGGGCGCCGCTTTGGAGGCCGGCAAGAACCTGCGCCTTGAGCAGTTTCCGACCGCTGAGCGAAAGGCCCGCATGAGCACGGACATGGCGCGTGCCTGGTGGGCCTGGAACCGGCCCGAGCAGACCGCCCGTGCCCTGCTGGACGCATATCGGGCCAGCCCCGGTGAGGTCCGGGACCGGCCCGCGATCCACAGCATCGTCACCGAACTGGCCGAACGGTACCCGCGTACCTCGGGCGTACGTGAACTGCACGTCGCCGTGACGCGAGCCGGGTGATTTTCGAGGTCGGGTGGGCGAGTCGGGCCGACTCACCGGCACGGAAGGGCAGCGCCGTCACCAAGCGAGGTCAATTTCCGCCCAGACGGTCTTCGACGGCACCGGCCCGCACCGCACGCCCCAGCGGTCCGCCAACTCCTCGACGAGCAGCAGGCCGTACCCCGACTCCGTGGGCGGGTCGACGGTCGCCCGGGGGCTGACGGGCAACCAGGGACCTGATCGGCGGCACCCACGCTCCTCTTCCCCGCACGGAAGAGTAGCTACAGCTCAGACGACGGGGCCACGAGCACTGGGCCACGAGCGACGAACAAGGGGAACACCATGGCAGTCGAGCAGACCGAGGCACCGGACAGCTCCGCGGTGCGGACCGCCCTCTGGCGGGCGTTACATGTCCAGGTCGACCCGCCGCCCCACGTGATCGAGGACGAGGTCGGCCTCCAACTGGCGGCCCCCGGCAGGGGCTGGCGCGACCGCCCGGACATGGACCCGCATGCCACCAGCGGGTTCCGGGCGGCCATCGCGGCCCGCGCCCGCTTCATCGAGGACCTCGTGACCGAGCAGGCCGGCCGCGGCATCGGCCAATACGTCATCCTGGGGGCGGGTCTGGACACCTTCGCCCAACGCAGGCCGGAGATCGCGTCCCGTCTGCGGATCTTCGAGGTGGACCAGCCCGGCCCCCAGGCATGGAAGCGCCGACGCCTGATCGAGCTCGGTCACGGCATCCCCGACTGGCTGCACCTCGTGCCGGTCGACTTCGAGGCCGGTGATCCCTGGTCCGAACGGCTGGCCGCCGCCGGGTTCGATTTCGGCCGGCCCTCGCTCATCGTCTCCACCGGTGTCACCATGTACCTCACCGAAGACGCCACCGCGGCCACCCTGCGCCAGATCGCCGGGCTCGCACCCGGCTCGACGCTCGCCATGACCTTCCTGCTGCCGATCGAACTCGTCGACCCGGCGGACCGCCCCGGCCTGCGGGCGAGCGCGGAAGGCGCACGAGCGTCCGGAACACCGTTCATCAGCTTCTACACGCCTCAGGAAATGCTTGCCCTGGCCCGGGAAACCGGCTTCGAAGACGCCCGGCACATCTCGGGAGCCTCGCTCGCCGAACGCTACTTCGCCGATCGCGAGGACGGCCTTCGCCCGTCAAGCGGAGAAGACCTGCTGCTGGCCACCACCTGACCGCCTCGGCGACGCCATCTGCTGCACGAGGCGGAGCGTTTCTGCAGGAACGCTCCGCCTCGCCACATCACGGTTCCCTCGCCGGACCGGCGACCGGCGACCGGATCAGGTCGTCGACCGCCGTCTCCGCGCCCCCGGTCGCCGCTCGCTGGGCCGGGTGACCGGGTCGCCGGCCTCCAGGGCCGCCGCGCGGCGGCGCCTGCCGAAGTCGGCCAGGGCCTCCGCCAGCTTGTGCACGGACGGCTCCGGAGCCATGACGTCCACCCGCAGGCCGTGCTCCTCGGCGGTCTTGGCGGTCGCCGGACCGATGCACGCGATCACCGTGACGTTGTGCGGCTTCCCGGCGATGCCCACCAGGTTCCGCACGGTCGAGGACGACGTGAAGAGAACGGCGTCGAAGCCACCGCCCTTGATCGCCTCCCGCGTCTCGGCCGGCGGCGGCGACGCGCGCACCGTCCGGTAGGCGGTGACGTCGTCGACCTCCCAGCCCAGTTCGATGAGTCCGGCGACCAGGGTCTCGGTCGCGATGTCGGCGCGCGGCAGGAAGACGCGGTCGATCGGGTCGAACACCGGGTCGTACGGCGGCCAGTCCTCCAGCAGGCCCGCGGCCGACTGCTCGCCGCTGGGCACCAGGTCCGGCTTCACGCCGAAGGCGATCAGCGCCTTCGCGGTCTGCTCGCCCACCGCCGCGACCTTGATGCCCGCGAAGGCACGCGCGTCGAGGCCGTATTCCTCGAACTTCTCCCGCACCGCCTTGACCGCGTTGACCGACGTGAACGCGATCCACTCGTAGCGGCCCGTCACCAGGCCCTTGACGGCACGTTCCATCTGCTGGGGCGTGCGCGGCGGCTCGACGGCGATGGTCGGGACCTCGTGCGGCACGGCCCCGTAGGAGCGCAGCTGGTCGGAGAGCGACGCCGCCTGCTCCTTGGTCCGCGGCACCAGCACCCGCCAGCCGAACAGCGGCTTGGACTCGAACCACGACAGCTGGTCGCGCTGGGCGGCGGAGGAACGCTCACCGACCACGGCTATCACCGGCCGGCCGCCCTCCGGCGACGGCAGCACCTTGGCCTGCTTCAGCGTCTGCGCGATCGTGCCGAGGGTGGCGGTCCAGGTGCGCTGGCGCGTGGTCGTGCCGGCGACCGTGACCGTCAGGGGGGTGTCGGGCTTGCGGCCCGCGGACACCAGTTCGCCCGCGGCGGCGGCGACGGAGTCGAGGGTGGTGGAGACGACCACCGTCCCGTCCGAGGCGCCCACCTCCGTCCAGCACCGGTCCGACGCCGTGCGGGCGTCCACGAACCGCACGTCCGCGCCCTGCGCGTCGCGCAGCGGGACACCGGCGTACGCGGGCACGCCGACGGCCGTGGCGACACCCGGCACGACCTCGAAGGGAACACCGGCGGCGGCGCAGGCGAGCATTTCGGCGGCGGCGTACGTATCGAGTCCCGGGTCCCCGGACACCGCACGTACGACCCGCCTGCCGCCCCGCGCGGCCTCCATGACAAGATGTGCGGCATCCCTTACCACGGGGACACCAGCGGTTGTTGACGTGCCGTCAACGACCGCCAGCTGAGGTGCGCCCGTGCCCGGTACCGGATCCGACGAGGGGTCCGGGTCGGTGTGCACTTCGGCGACGCCTTGCCTGGCGTGCTTGCGTACCACGTCGAGCACGTCGTGCTCGGCGACCAGAACGTCCGCGTTCGCCAGCGCCTCGACGGCGCGCAGAGTCAGCAGTCCCGGATCTCCGGGTCCGGCACCCAGGAAGGTGACGTGCCCGTGTACGAGGCCGGTGGGAAAGGTGGTGGGGCTCACTGTGCTCGCTCCCCCATCAGACCGGCCGCGCCCTGGGCAAGCATCTCGGCGGCGAGTGCGCGGCCGAGCTCCGTTGCCCGGTCGTGCGTCTGGGGCACGGGACCGGTGGTGGACAGCTGCACCGTGCTCGTGCCGTCGGTCGTGCCGACGACGCCGCGCAGGCGCATTTCCTTATCGTTCTGCCCGTCGGCCAGGAAGTCGGCCAGCGCGCCCACGGGGGCGCTGCAGCCGGCCTCCAGGGCGGCGAGCAGTGCGCGCTCGGCCGTCACGGCGGCCCGCGTGAACGGGTCGTCGAGCTCGCCGAGCGCGGCGATCAGCTCCGCGTGGTCCGCGGCGCATTCGACCGCCAGGGCCCCCTGGCCGGGGGCCGGCAGAATCGTGTCGACCGACAGGAAGTCGGTCACCTCGTCGAGGCGGCCGAGCCGGTTCAGCCCGGCGGCGGCCAGTACGACGGCGTCGAGCTCGCCGTCGCGCACGTATCCGATCCGGGTGTCGACGTTGCCCCGGATCGGGCGTATCTCGATGTCCAGCCCGTGGCTGCGCGCGTACGCGTTCAGCTGGGCCGTCCGGCGCGGGGAGCCGGTGCCGATCCGCGCCCCGCGGGGCAGGTCGGTGAACTTCAGCGCGTCCCGGGCGACGATGACGTCCCTCGGGTCCTCGCGCACCGGTATCGCGGCGAGGACCAGGTCCTCGGGCTGCGCGGTCGGCAGGTCCTTCAGCGAATGAACCGCGAAGTCGACCTCGCCGCGCAGCAGCGCCTCCCGCAGGGTGGCCACGAACACGCCCGTGCCGCCGATCTGCGCCAGGTGCTCGCGGGAGGTGTCGCCGTAGGTGGTGACCTCGACGAGTTCCACGGGCCGTCCGGTCACCTGGCTCACGGCGTCCGCAACCTGCCCGGACTGGGCCATGGCGAGCTTGCTCCGCCGTGTCCCGAGCCTCAGTGCCTTGTCTTTCATACCGGCCCTCGGTTCTTGCTGTTCTTTTCGGAGGTGTCGGAGTCGTCGGCGCGGGAGACGGCGGCCACCGTCTCCTGGTCGAGGTCGAAGAGGGTGCGCAGCGCGTCCGCGTACCCGGCGCCGTCGGGCTCGGCCGCGAGCTGCTTGACCCGTACGGTCGGCGCGTGCAGCAGCTTGTCGACGACGCGCTTGACCGTCTGGGTGATCTCGGCGCGGTGCTTGGCGTCGAGGCCGGGCAGCCGCCCCTCGAGCCGGGCGATCTCGCCCGCGACCACGTCGGCGGCCATGGTGCGCAGGGCGATCACGGTGGGCGTGATGTGCGCGGCCCGCTGCGCCGCGCCGAAGGCGGCGACCTCGTCGGCGACGATACGGCGGACCTGGTCGACGTCGGCGGCCATCGGCGCGTCGGCCGAGGCCTCGGCGAGCGACTCGATGTCCACCAGGCGCACCCCGCTCAGCCGGTGCACGGCCGCGTCGATGTCCCGGGGCATGGCCAGGTCCAGCAGGAACAGCACCGGCTCCGGCCGCTGCGGCTCGGCGACCGGCTCGGGTCTGCGGCGCTCGGGGATCCGGCCGACGGCTGCGGCGGTCGCGGCGAGCGCGGTGATCAGCTCGGTGTCGGCCTCCAGGCTGCGGCGCACGGCCTCCCGCCGGTCGGCGCTGCCGCCCGCGACCCAGGCGCCGTGCTGCTCCAGGGTCGCCGCGTCCATGCCGGCCACGGCGGCCTCGCCCATGACGGAGAAGCCGGTCTGCGCGGCGGACAGCTCGAGCGGCCGGCCCTCCTCGGTGTCACGGGGGGTGGGTGGCGTGGGCGGCAGGTCGCGCGGGACGCCGTCGCGTACGTCGGCCCGGACGTCCGCGGTAGCGGCCCGGCCGTCCGCCGGACCTGCCGGGCCGCTCTCGGGCGCCCGGGCCCCGGTCGCCGCGGCGACCGCCGCCGCGGTCAGTACCAGCCCGGTGGCGCCGGTGCAGGAGACGGCGACGTCGGCACGTGTCAGCTCGTCGGGCACGGACTGCATCGGCACCGCGCGGGCCGCCACGCCCGTGTCGGCGCCCTCGGTGAGTATCTGCGCCAGGCGCTCGGCGCGGTCCAGGGTGCGGTTGGCGACGACGACCTCGGCGACCCCGGCCCGCGCGAGCGTCGCCGCGGCCAGCGACGACATCGAGCCGGCGCCTATCACCAGGGCCCGCTTGCCACGCGCCCAGAGCTGCACCTCGCCGCCCGCGGCCAGCTGCTCCAGGCCGAAGGTGACCAGCGACTGGCCGGCCCGGTCGATGCCGGTCTCGGAGTGGGCCCGCTTGCCGACCCGGAGGGCCTGCTGGAACAGGTCGTTCAGCAGCTTCCCGGCGGTGTGCAGGTCCTGCGCCCTGGCCAGGGAGTCCTTGATCTGCCCGAGGATCTGCCCCTCGCCGACGACCATCGAGTCCAGCCCGCAGGCCACCGAGAACAGGTGGTGGACGGCCCGGTCCTCGTAGTGGACGTACAGGTAGGGCGTGAGCTCCTCCAGCCCGACGCCGCTGTGCCGGGCCAGCAGCGTGGACAGCTCGGCGACACCGGCGTGGAACTTGTCCACGTCGGCGTACAGCTCGATGCGGTTGCAGGTGGCCAGCACGGCGGCCTCGGTGGCCGGCTCGGCGGCGACGGTGTCGTGCAGCAGCTTGGTCTGGGCGTCCGAGGCCAGCGCGGCGCGCTCCAGGACGCTGACCGGGGCACTGCGGTGACTCAGGCCGACGACGAGGAGACTCATGCCGGCATCACGGCGGGGACGTCCCCGTCGGGTCCCTGGTCGGCGGGCTCGGTGCGGGCGGCGACCGGGACGCCGCCGTCGCCGGACGCGGCCTCCTCGCCGGCCTTGCGCTGCTCGTGGAAGGCGAGGATCTGCAGCTCGATGGAGAGGTCGACCTTGCGCACGTCGACGCCGTCGGGGACGTTCAGCACCGTCGGCGCGAAGTTCAGGATCGAGGTGACCCCGGCGGCCACCAGCCGGTCGCAGACCTGCTGGGCGGCGCCGGCGGGGGTCGCGATCACGCCGATGCTGACGCCGTTGTCCTGGATGATCGTCTCCAGGTGGTCGGTGTGCTGCACCGGGATCCCGGCGACGGGCTTCCCGGCCATCGCGGGATCGGCGTCGATGAGGGCGGCGACCCGGAAACCGCGGGAGGCGAACCCGCCGTAGTTGGCCAGCGCGGCGCCGAGGTTTCCGATGCCGACGATGACAACCGGCCAGTCCTGGGTCAGACCGAGTTCACGGGAGATCTGGTAGACGAGATACTCCACGTCGTACCCCACGCCCCGGGTCCCGTAGGAGCCGAGGTAGGAGAAGTCCTTGCGCAGCTTGGCGGAGTTGACGCCGGCCGCGGCCGCGAGCTCCTCGGAGGAGACCGTGGGCACCGAGCGCTCCGATAGTGCGGTGAGCGCCCGGAGGTACAGCGGAAGGCGGGCGACGGTGGCCTCGGGAATCCCTCGGCTACGGGTCGCCGGTCGGTGTGTTCGGCCAGTTGCCACGGTGCTCCTGCGGGTAGAGCGGGGCTGCAGGCGGTCGCACGTCCCCAGACCGCCCCGTCGAATGCAGGCTATGTCTTTGTGAACGCGTGCACAAAGATTGTGTCCGATTTGCCCGGCCAACGTGACCGGGGTCACGCGCGTCGCTGCTGGGGGCAAAACCGACTCACTCCTCGCGAAAATCCCGCCCCCGAGACCAGACCACCCTCGATCCTAAGCGACACCCACCGGACACTTGTACTACTCGGTCAGTTCTTTGCGGAGGCGATTTTCGTCCACCCGCCAGAAGGTGTGCTGCCTGCCGTCGACGAGCACCACGGGCACCTGCTCCCAGTACTCGTCGTGCAGTTCGGGGTCCTGGGTGATGTCCTTCTCCTCGAAGGGAACGCCGAGATCGCCGCAGACCTTCTCGACGACGAGCCGCGCGTCGTCGCACAGGTGGCAGCCGGGCTTGCCGATGAGGGTGACCAGCCGCTCCGCGGGAGCGGCCTTGCGCCGGAAGAGGGGACTCATGCCGGCCATTGTCGCGCGTGTCTTAACGACACGGCCGCGGAGAGTTCACAGCCTCCGAACCTCATGGCCGGGGAAGCGGCTCACGAAATGGCTATGCTCACGGACATGGCCGCTCTCGGATGGCTCACTCACCGTAGGCGCTCCGCCACGGCGCGGAGCGTGTTGGCAGGCGAGGCCTCGGCGGAGGCAGCGCGCAAGCACTCGCAGGAGGTGCCGGCGCCCGAGGAACCCGCGTTCCCGGTGCTCGGCGACGACAAGGCCGCCGCCTTCTTCGATCTGGACAACACCGTCATGCAGGGCGCCGCGCTGTTCCACTTCGGCCGCGGCCTGTACAAGCGGAAGTTCTTCGAGACGCGGGACCTGGCCAGGTTCGCCTGGCAGCAGGCGTGGTTCCGGCTGGCCGGGGTCGAGGACCCCGAGCACATGCAGGAGGCCCGCGACTCCGCCCTGTCCATCGTCAAGGGCCACCGGGTCGCCGAGCTGAAGTCGATCGGCGAGGAGATCTACGACGAGTACATGGCCGAGCGCATCTGGCCGGGCACCCGCGCCCTCGCGCAGGCCCACCTGGACGCCGGCCAGAAGGTGTGGCTGGTCACCGCGGCCCCGGTCGAGATCGCCCAGGTCATCGCCCGCCGCCTCGGCCTGACCGGCGCCCTGGGCACGGTCGCCGAGTCGGTCGACGGCGTGTACACCGGCAAACTCGTCGGCGAGCCGCTGCACGGCCCCGCCAAGGCGGAGGCGGTACGCGCGCTGGCCGCCGCGGAGGGCCTGGACCTCTCCCGCTGCGCCGCCTACAGCGACTCCCACAACGACATCCCGATGCTCTCCCTGGTCGGCCACCCCTACGCCATCAACCCGGACAGCAAACTGCGCAAACACGCCCGCGAACTGGACTGGCGGCTGCGCGACTACCGCACCGGCCGCAAGGCGGCCAAGGTCGGCATCCCGGCGGCGGCGGGCGTGGGCGCGGTGGCCGGCGGCACGGCGGCGGCACTCGCCCTGCACCGCCGCCGCCGGTTCAGCTGACCGGCCCACGCGGCCTGCCCGGGGGACCTGCCCACGCGGCCTGCCCGGGCGACCGGCCCACGCGGCCTGCCCGGGCGACCGGCCCGCGACCGGCCCCGGGATGTCCCCGACACCCGCTCCGCAGGGCCACGTTGGCTGCACACGGCCACAACATGCCCCGTACCGCGACGAACATGGGCGGATTCGATCAGCAAACGGTCATAGTGCGGCACCCGACCGGGCGTCAAACGGTTACGGAAGCGACGTAATCGGTGATTTGAGCAACTGGGTGTAGCAGCGCCTGCACGAAGCGTTATTCTCCTCAGACGCAATCCGGTTCCCCCCTGTCGCTACGACGGGTGAAAGGTTCCGCACTGCACGTGATGGAAGCTCTGCCTCTGGGAGTCCCGTGTACCCACACGTCGGGGTTGACGCCTCGGGCCTGGCTACGCTGCGCGCAACGGTCCAAGACCTGTTGCGCGGCTTCGTCCCCACCGCGTACGCCGTCCCCGCCCTCGCCGTGGCCGGCGCCCCCGTCGGCCCGTGCTACGCGCTCGCCGACGGCAGCGCCGCCGTCGGCAGACGAGGACGCACGACCGGCGCCACCGCCCGCCGCCCGGCCGCGGACAGCGACAGCGCCCGGATGATGGACCTCGTCGAACGCGCCCAGTCCGGCGAGGCCGAAGCCTTCGGCCGGCTCTACGACCAGTACAGCGACACCGTCTACCGCTACATCTACTACCGGGTGGGCGGCCGGGCCACCGCCGAGGACCTCACCAGCGAGACCTTTCTGCGCGCCCTGCGCCGGATCGGCACCTTCACCTGGCAGGGCCGCGACTTCGGGGCCTGGCTCGTCACCATCGCCCGCAACCTGGTCGCCGACCACTTCAAGTCCAGCCGCTTCCGCCTGGAGGTCACCACCGGCGAGATGCTCGACGCCAACGAGGTCGAGCGCTCCCCGGAGGACTCCGTGCTGGAGTCCCTCTCCAACGCCGCCCTGCTCGACGCGGTGCGCCGGCTCAACCCCCAGCAGCAGGAGTGCGTGACGCTCCGGTTCCTGCAGGGACTCTCCGTCGCCGAGACCGCCCGGGTGATGGGCAAGAACGAGGGGGCCATCAAGACCCTGCAGTACCGCGCCGTGCGCACCCTCGCCCGGCTGCTGCCGGACGACGCCCGCTGAGCCGCCACCCTCAGCGACGCCCAACTCACGCCCAGTGAAAGCCCGTTGACTCCCCGATGCGATCATCCGCAGTCCGTAACCCAAGTGCCGCGCCGCTCGTTGTGCGGGATGCAGGCTCCCTGTGGTGACTCCCTGACCGCCTCCGATCGTGCGATCGTGTGGATGCGGCCAGCGCGGGCAACCCTCAGGACCCCCTGGGGAGTCGACCGTCATGACGAGAGGAGGTGCCGCCAGTGATCGCGAACGTATCGGCGCACCGGCGGGCGAGCGCCTTCGCCCAGGCCCTGGAGGAGCAGTCCGACCGGGACACGGCGGCCGAGCAGTCCGAAGGATCGCCCCCGGCCCCGCCCGGCGCCGAGCGGACCGGGCAGGGCGAGCTGCTCGCCGTCGCCGCGGGCCTCGGCGCGCTGCCCAAGCCGGAGCTCGACCCCGAGGTCAAGGTCGTCCAGCGCGCCCGCCTGGTGGCCGCGTTCGAGGCCATGCTGCGGGAGGGCGCCGGCGACGAGGCGACGGACCCTTCGCTGCCCGGGCAGCGTGCCCACCGGACCCGGGGCGCTCACCGGGCGAGTCCGCTGGGGAAACTGCGACCGCGCTCGCGGCTCACCAAGGGCCTCGCGGCGGGCGGGCTGAGTGTCGGGGTGGCCGCGGGCGCCTTCGGCGGAGTCGCCGCTGCCAGCTCGGACGCCCTGCCCGGTGACTCGCTCTACGGCCTCAAGCGCGGCATCGAGGACTTCAAGGTCAACTACCTGACCGAGGGCGCCGACGAGCAGGGCAAGGCCTACCTCGACCTGGCCTCCACCCGGCTCAACGAGGCCCGCCGCCTGATGGACCGCGGCCGCGCCGGCCCCCTCGACCACGAGTCCATCGGCGAGGTCCGCCGCGCCCTGTCCGGCATGCAGCACGACGCGTCGGAAGGGCACCGGCTGCTGCACGAGGCGTACCAGCACGACCCCGGCTCCCTGGGCCCCATCCAGGCCCTCTCCACGTTCTCCCGCTCGCACCGCGAAGCCTGGGGCGCCCTGCGCGACAAGCTGCCCGTGCAGCTCGGCGACGTCAGCGAGCAGGTGTCGTCGGTGTTCGACGCCATAGACGAAGAGGTCGCCCCGCTGGAGTCCCTGCTCCCCGCACCCTCGGCCGGGGACGGCCGCACGGGCGAGCGGCAGGGCGCGGGCCCGTCGGCCACGGACCCGACCGGTTCCGGCCGGTCCGCGCCGCCGAGCACCGGCAGCCGCTCACCCGACGGCAGCCGCTCCAGCAGCCCCGACGGGTCGTCCACGTCCGGCACCGACGGCGGCCTGCTCGACAGCAGCACCGGCGGCCTGCTCGATCCGCCCCAGGCGAGCGGCAGCGCCTCCCCGTCCGCCGGCAAGTCGCCCACCAGCGACCCCGACGTGACGATCCCGCCGCTGCTCCCGGGCCTGCTGCCCGGCCTGGGCATCGACAGCGACAACGCGAACTGACGAAGACGTACGACGGCGGGGGGGGCCCCCCCCGGGGGGGGGGCCCCCCCCCCCCCCCCCCCCCCCCCCCCCCCCCCCCCCCCCCCCCCGCGCCTGCTAGAAGAACACCGACCGGCGCTGCACCAGCAGCTTGTACAGGGTGTGCTGGATCTGCTCCCGGACCTGGTCGGTCAGGTTGAACGTCAGCATCGGGTCCTCGGCCGCCTCCGGCGGATAGCCGTCCGTGGGGATCGGCTCGCCGAACTGGATGGTCCACTTCGTCGGCAGCGGGATCGCGCCCAGCGGACCCAGCCACGGGAAGGTCGGCGTGAGCGGGAAGTACGGGAACCCCAGCAGCCGCGCGAGGGTCTTCGCGTTGCCGATCATCGGGTAGATCTCCTCCGCGCCCACGACCGAGCACGGGATGATCGGGGCGCCCGCGCGCAGCGCCGTGGACACGAAGCCGCCCCGGCCGAAGCGCTGGAGCTTGTAACGGTCGCTGAAGGGCTTGCCGAGCCCCTTGAAGCCCTCCGGCATCACCCCGACCAGCTCGCCCTGGTCCAGCAGCCGGGCCGCGTCCTCCGCGCAGGCCAGGGTGTGGCCCAGCTTGCGCGCCAGTTCGTTGACCACCGGCAGCACGAAGACCAGGTCGGCGGCGAGCAGGCGCAGATGGCGGCCGGCGGGATGGTTGTCGTGCACGGCGACCTGCATCATCAGGCCGTCCATCGGCAGCGTGCCGGAGTGGTTGGCGACGATCAGCGCGCCGCCCTCGGCCGGGATGTTCTCGACGCCCTTCACCTCGACCCGGAAGTACTTCTCGTACACCGGGCGCAGCAGCGACATCAGGACCTGGTCGGTCAGCTCCTCGTCGTAGCCGAAGTCGTCGACCTCGTAGTCGCCCGTCAGGCGGCGGCGCAGGAAGGACAGGCCGCTCGCGATGCGGCGCTCCAGACCGCCGTCGTCCAGCGGCTGCCGCGGCGGCTCGTCGGCACTGCTCACGGGGGCGTCCTCCGGCTCGAGCGGTCCGCCGGGCAGGGGCTGCACCTCGCGCACCGGCGCGGGCTGCTCCGTGGTCTTGCGCCGGCTCCCCGCGCCGCGGCGCCGCGCCGGCCGCTGAACGGCGCTCGCGCGGGACCGGTCGTCGTCGAACGGAATGACCTTGGCGTCCGCCATCGTTGATGCGCTCCTCAGTTGGCGCTCTGCGTCGGGAGGGGGCCGCTGCCCGGCGCGGCCAGCGCGGCGACCCGGTCGACGGCCTTCGCGACGGCTTCCGGCGGCAGGAGGCCGGGGCCGCGGCTGGTGGCGAAGTCCGCGAAGGTCTGTGCCGTCGTGTACTTCGGTCCAAAACCCAGCGTCTCACGCATCTGGTCGGTCGCCACGACCCGACCGTGCGTCAGCAGGCGGATCTGCTCGGGCGAGAAGTCCGTCATGCCCAGCGTACGTACCAGGGAGCCCGCCCAGGTGACCGCGGGAAGCAGCAGCGGCACGGTGGGCCGTCCGAGCCTCCTGGAGCACTGGGAGAGCAGCAGGACGCCGTCACCGGCGATGTTGAAGGTGCCGCTGTTGAGGGTGCCCCGTTCCGGTTCGTGCGAGCCGATCCGCAGCACCTCGATCACGTCGTCCTCGTGGACGAACTGCAGCCGCGGGTCGTAGCCGAACACGGTCGGCAGGACCGGCAGCGAGAAGTACGACGCTAGCGGCGTGTCCGCCGTCGGCCCCAGGATGTTGGCGAACCGCAGCACGCACACCGCCACGTCGGGGCGGCGCCGCGCGAAGCCGCGCACATAGCCCTCGACCTCGACGATGTCCTTGGCGAAGCCGCCGCTGGGCAGCGACTTCGGCGGGGTGGTCTCGGTGAAGACGGCCGGGTCGCGGGGCGCGGACCCGTAGACGTTCGTGCTGGACTTCACCACCAGCCGCTTCACCGCGGGCGACTTCTGGCACGCGCCGAGCAGTTGCATCGTGCCGATGACGTTGGTCTCCTTCAGGGACGCGCGGCTGCCGCTGCCCAGCGGCGTGCCGGTCACGTCCAGGTGCACGACCGTGTCGGCGCCCGTCTCGGCGAGCACCCGCGCGACGGTGGGCTGCCGGATGTCGGTCTGGATGAACTCGGCGCCGCCCAGGTGGTGCTCGGGGGGTACCGCGTCCACGCCGACGACCCTGTCCACGCGCGGGTCACGCTGGATCCGTCGGACGAACCGGCCCCCCAGCGTGCGGGCCACTCCGGTCACGAGCACGACCTTGCCCACGATCAGCGCCTTCCTTCCAGCCCTCGTAACCCGGCGGGTTCCCCCGTGCGGCCAACTTAGCGGGTTGTTGTTGCGCTGTGATGACCGCGCGACGCATGACGCCACCGCGTCCACAGCCGGACGAACGGACCGAGCCATGTGAAGGACGCGGGAACGCGCGTGGCCCCCCACCGATTGCGGTGGGGGGCCACGATCACGCTCCTGCTGCGTCGCTCACTTCTTGTTGCGACGCTGGACGCGCGTGCGCTTGAGCAGCTTGCGGTGCTTCTTCTTGGCCATCCGCTTGCGCCGCTTCTTGATAACAGAGCCCACGACTACCCTCGCTCACTTCTCATCACTCGGTGTTTGGGCGCCATGGGCCCACACGACCTACGAGGGGCTAGCCTACCCGCCCGAGCGCTGAGGTCGTAATCGAGGTGTCGGGGGGATCCTGAAGTGCCCTGAGGATCCCCTCGGACCTGCGTCGTCAGGCGGTTTCCACCCCCACGTAGCTCTCGCGAAGGTATTCGTGAACCGCTTGCTCCGGGACACGGAACGAACGTCCCACCCGGATCGCGGGCAGATGACCGCTGTGCACCAGCCGGTACACGGTCATCTTCGACACTCGCATCACCGAGGCGACTTCCGCCACGGTAAGGAACTGAACCTCGTTCAGAGGCCTCTCGCCAGCTGCAGCCATGACACACCTGAACCTTCCGCACTCGACGGCCACCGGCTTCCCCTTCCGGTGACTCTTCGTCGCTGCGTGCTCACTCCCCAATGTAGGGGCGGGTGATGCGAGTGGGGAAGAGGTGCACCCATCGGCGGCCTACTGTGACAGACACGCTCGATTGAGTACGTAGCGGGTAAGCGGCCGGTAGTAACCGGGCCGCACGCCGTCATCAAGTGGAACGACGACGGACACGGACCCCTCCGCCTCCCCGACGAACAGCGCGGGGTCGTCGGTGTCCGCCGGCCCCATGACCTCGAACCCCAGCTGACCTGCCCCGCAGACCCATCCGTGGTCTCCCACGACCAGCTCCGGCAGGGGGCCGCCGGCCTCGGCCGCCGCCGCCAGCACGGTACGAACCGGCAGCGGTGAATGCGTGTGCGCGCCGGTCGCACGACCGGAGCGGGACGCGTCGTGTTCTCGCACGAGCGCGACTCCTCGTACGTAGTCGAGGTTGTACGAGCGTAGGCCGAACCGGGTCGTTATGTCGATACAGCGACCCTGCGCCGGTGTGAGGACGGTACATCCCGCCGCCGACAGAGCGTCCGCGAGAGCGGCGTAGAAGCCGAGCAGACGGTGCGGGTGTCCGGTGCCGAACAGCACCGGGGCGCCGCGCCGGGCGGCCGCCGCGAGCCGGTCCGCGAAGGCGTCCAGCGCGGCCAGGGTCCGGTCCGGGTCGATCACGTCCTGGCCCGAGACGTGCAGCGGATCGGCCGAGACCCCGCACCTGTCCGCCATCAGCTCGATCACGTCCCGCTCCCGCCACGCCCCTTCGGGATCGATCCCGATCAGCACCCGCGGGTCGCGGGCGGCGAACAGCCGGTAGCTGCGCAGGCTCGTCTCGCGCGAGGTGGCCACCGTCCCGGCGAGACGGGCGGCCAGGAGGTGGTCGCGCAGGGCTCCGGCGGTCAGCACGTCAGCGATGGTGACGCAGCACGGCGCCGTCGGCGACCCGAACGGCCGGACACCGCACGGTCGGCGTAACGCCGTGCGGCGTGACGGGGTGACGCCGTGCGGCGTGACGGGGTGACGACGGCCATGGGTGGCCGGGTGCGGCTACGGCAGCAGTCCCCGGAGGGGGAACACCGCCCGCCGCGTCGCCAGCACCGCCTGGTCGAGCCGGTCCGCCGGGTCGTACCCCATCTCCCACTCGCCCCAGGAGACCGGCCGGCGCCCGTCCGTCATCCGCAGCGGCGCCGACTGCCGGGTGCGCGCGTACACCTCCTGCCGCCACGCCTCCGGGATCATCGTCTCCGGGTCCACCGGACGCCCGGCCGCGATCCCCACCAGGTGCGTCCACGACCGCGGCACGACCTCGACCACCGCGTAACCGCCGCCGCCCAGCGCGACCCAGCGCCCGTCGGAGTAGGTGTGCGCCAGCTCGTGGCAGGCCACCTGGACGGCCCGCTGCGCGTCCAGCGACACGGCCAGGTGGGCCAGCGGATCCTCGAAGTGCGTGTCGGTGCCGTGCTGCGTCACCAGCACCTGCGGCCGGAAGTCGGCGATCAGCTCCGGCACCACGGCGTGGAACGCGCGCAGCCAGCCCGCGTCCCCGGTCCCGGCCGGCAGCGCGAGGTTCACGGCCGACCCCTCCGCGGCGCTCGCGCCGGTCTCCTCCGGCCACCCGGTCTGCGGGAACAGGGTCCGCGGATGCTCGTGCAGCGAGATCGTCAGGACCCGCGGATCCTCCCAGAACGCCGCCTGCACCCCGTCCCCGTGATGCACGTCCACGTCGACGTAGGCGACCCGCTCGGCTCCCAGCTCCAGCAGCCGCGCGATGGCCAGCGAGGCGTCGTTGTAGATGCAGAACCCGGAGGCGCCCCCGGGCATCGCGTGGTGCAGCCCGCCGGTGAAGTTCACGGCGTGCAGCACGTCGCCGTTCCACACGGCCTCCGCGGCCCCCACCGACTGCCCCGCGATCAGCGCCGACACCTCGTGCATCCCGGCGAACGCCGGATCGTCCTCCGTGCCGAGCCCGTAGGACCCGTCGGCCCCCTCGGGACGCGCCGAGGCCGCCTTCACGGCCTCGATGTAGTCCTCCCGGTGGACCAGCCGCAGCGTCGACTCGCCGGCCGGTTTGGCCGTGACGACCTCCACCTCCCGGTGCAGCCCGAGGGCTTCGACGAGACTCCAGGTCAGGGCCAGCCGGACCGGATCCATCGGGTGGTCCGGACCGAAGTCATACCCCGTTACTGCCTCGTCCCACATCAGCTGTGCGCGGCCGCTCATACCGGCCACCGTATCGGTCCTCGCGGGGTGCGAACGAGCGGGCGTGGACCAGCGTCACCAGCACCAGGACCATCGGCACCAGCATCGCCCCGCGGTAGCTCCACGCGTCGCCCAGCGCTCCCACCAGAGGGGAGCCGACGAGGAACCCGACGTAGTTGAAGATGTTGAGCCGCGCGACGGCCGCGTCGGAGACGCCCGGGAACAGCCGTCCGGCCGCCGCGAAGGTCTGCGGCACCAGCACGCACAGCCCCAGGCCCACCAGCGTGAACCCGAGCATCCCGGTCCACGCCCCCGGCGCGACGGCCACCACGGCGAACCCGAGCGCCGCCACCAGCGCGCCCAGCCGCACGACCGCCACGGCCCCGAACCGCCGCACCCCGAAGTCGCCGAGGGACCGGCCCAGCAGGGTCGTGACCATGTAGACGTTGTACGGCACGGTCGCCAGCTGCTCGGAACTCCCCAGCACGTCCTGGAGGTACTTGGCGCTCCAGTTGGAGACCGTCGAGTCCCCGATGTACGCGAAGCTCATCACCAGGCACAGCGGCAACAGCAGCCTGAAGACCAGCGCTTGCCCCTGACCGTGCCCCTGGCCCTGGCTCTCGGCCTCTCCCTCGCCCTTCCCCGCCTCCGGTGCGGGCGCGGCGGCGTCCCCGTCGACGTACCAGCGGCTGCCGGCCAGCGCGGCCGGCAGCAGCACCGCCACGACCGGCAGGTACGACACCCACAGCGCGAGATGCCAGTGCGCCCCGGCCCAGGCCAGCGAGGCCCCCACGATCCCGCCCAGGCTGTAGGCGGCGTGGAAGCTGAGCATGATGCTGCGCCGGTAGGCCCGCTGCAGGCTCACCCCGAGCATGTTCATCGAGGCGTCCAGCGCGCCCACGGCGAGCCCGAACGCGGCCAGCGCTACGGCCAGTTCGGCCATCCGCCCGCCCGCTCCGACGCCGACCAGGGCGAGCAGCACCACCGGCTGGGACCAGCGCAGCAGCACGCTCGGCCGGACCCGCTTCACCAGGTGCTCGGTCGTCACGCTGCCGACGCCGGCCAGGACGGGCACGGCGGCCAGGAAGGCCGGCAGCAGCGCGTCGGAGACGCCGTACCGGTCCTGGATGGCCGGAATCCGGGTCACCAGCAGAGCAAAGGCGGCGCCCTGCGCGAAGAAGCTGAACGCCAGCGAGGCCCTGCCGCGCCGCAGCACATCTGTCATGGCGGCGAGCGTAGGGCCCCGGAGTACCGGTGGGTAGATCACGCCAAAGATGAATTCCCCTCATCTTTGCCTGGCGTGCCGGACTCAGGCGGCGAAGGCGACCTCGGGCACCGCCCGCCCGGCCTTCGAGGCGGCGGCCTCCGACGCGGCACTCTCGGCCCGGACGGTCTCGGCCCGGACGGTCTCGGCCCGGACGGTCTCGGCCTGGGCGGTCTCCGTCTCGGTGGCGACGAGGCGCTCGATCGGCCGGGCGGCCAGGCGGCCGCTGATCACGAAGGTGACCGCCATGACCCCGGCCATGATCACCGACCCCAGCCACACCATGGTGTCCACGGGGACGGTGTACGCCCCGACGATCCGCGCGACGCACTCACCGAGCAGCGCCGCACCCCACACCAGCGAGAACAGCCGCTCCTTGCGCCGGAAGGCGGCCGACCCGGCGGCCGCGCCCGCCGCCAGCCGCTGCCAGGCGGCCTCCCGCGCCGCGTCACCCTTCACCACGAAGGGCTTCACGGCGGCCGTCATCATCGGCCGGCCGAGCGCCACGGAGACCAGGATCCCGATCCCGATCACGCTGCTGACCCCGCTGTCCTTGGCGAGCATCAGCCGCGGGTCACCGGAGACGAAGCCGAGCACCAGCGAGACGACGTTCACCAGGAGGATCAGCGCGGCGAGCGGGTTGGTCCTGCGCTCCCTGACCGTGCTCCATCCGGTCCGCACGGCCGGCACCAGGCTGCTCCAGGCGAGCGCCGCGAAGGTGCTCGCCCCGAACGCGTCCTTGAGGAGGTAGTACGACCCCAGCGGCACCGCCACGTCCACCAGCAGCGGCCTGAAGGCGCTCGCCCTGCCCGTCTCGCCCGCCTTGCTCATGTGACCGGTATTGCCCGTGCTGCTCGTCTTCGTCGTCATGCCCTCAGCTTCGCGGCTGCGGGGGGTTCCCCAGTAGAAACGATCGTCCGGACCTCCGCATGACAAATGTCAGACGAGGAGGTCGGGCAACTCCCCCATGTCGGAGAAGAGTTTCCCGGCGCCCACGAGCTTCTCCGCCGGCGTCATCGCGGTGAACCCGAGGACGTCCATCCCCGCCGCCACGGCCGCCTGCACGCCCAGCGGGCTGTCCTCGACGACCACGCACCGCTCCGGAGCCGCGCCCATCCGCTCGGCCGCGTACAGGAACAGGTCCGGCGCCGGCTTGCCCCGCCCCACGTCCTGCGAGCTGAAGATCCGCTCTTCCTCGAACCACCGGTCCAGCCCGGTCGTCCGGTGGCCCACCCGGATCCGCTCGTGGCTCCCGGACGACGCCACGCAGAACGGCACCCCGTCCGCCGACAGCCGCTCCAGTACGCCGGCGACACCCGCCACGGGCTTCAGTTCGCGCTCGAAGGCGGCGAACACCCGTGCATGGAAGACGTCGTCGAAGTCGTCCGGCAGCCGCCGCCCGGTCCGCTCCAGGACCAGCTCGTGGATCCGGTGCATCGCGGACCCCATGTAGTCCCGGATCGATTCCTCGTACGACGTCGGATGGCCGAGTTCGGTGAGATGGGCGGCGAGGAGCCGGTTGGATATGGGCTCGCTGTCGACGAGGACGCCGTCGTTGTCGAATATCACCAGGTCATAGCGCATGCTGCCGACCCTAGACCCGGCCTTCCCGGTCCGGGGAGCCGGAACGCAGAAAACCCCGTACCGGAACCGGTACGGGGTTTTCTCAAGATTTGTTCGGCGGCGTCCTACTCTCCCACAGGGTCCCCCCT
>NZ_JBVIIE010000032.1:100694-104716 GCF_055569945.1 Streptomyces sp. NPDC031340 | reverse complement strand
CTATCCATTGTTTTTGGGGGCCAAAGAGAGGGGGGGGCTTCCCCCCCCCCTTCTTGGGGGGGGGGGGGGGGGGGGGGGGGGGGGGGGGGGGGGCGGGGGGGGCGCCCCCCCCCCCCCCCGCCCAGGACCACGTCGGCCCGCGGGCCGCCCGGCGCGTGGTGCGGGGGAGCGCCGGCGTAGAGCAGGTCGTGGTCGAGGTAGGTGCCGTCCAGCACCTCCTCGCGGTGCCGGCCGATCCGTTCGCGCACGGTGTCCCAGTCGTCCTCGAACAGCCGGCGCATCCATGCGGCGCTGTTGCGCAGGGCCGGCGGCGGCACCGCGCGGAGGTGGAAGTACATGCTCATCAGTTACGGAGCGCAGCGGCGCGCCCGCGCGTCACACCACCGGGACCGTGACCGGCGTGACGATTCGTGCCACCACCACGCTCTTGGTGATGTGACGACGATGACACAGCGGGAGACGCGGCAGGACACGAGGCCCCCGGCCGCGGTGAAGCCGGTGCGGTGGGCGGCGGACGCGGTGTCGGCCATGCGGGAAGGGGCGCGGGTGCGTCTCGACTACTCGGCGCAGAGCCTGTGGCGGGTGGACCGGATGATCGACGGGATACGCCGGGAGCAGGCGCCGTACGCCGCCGTGGACCAGGTGCTGCGCGGCTTCGGCGCGTACGCCGGTGAGGTGATCGTGCGGCAGACCGGCGCCGAGTGGTGGACGAGCGGCGGCGACCACTGGATCCGCACGCCGGACGGGCGGCTGTGGGACCCCATCGACGAGGCCCGGCGCTGCTTCACCGGGCAGGGCTCGCTGCGGCTGCTGTGCCGGGACGCGACCGGCGCCGACCAGGCGTGACGACGGGCCGGGCGCCCGCCCTTCGGGGCGCCCGCCCTTCGGGGCGGGCGCCCGGCCCGTGGGAACGGACGGACGGTTACTTGATGTACACCAGGCCGTCCGTGGTGATCGTGGGCCGGCCGCTCGTGCCGACGACCACGATCTTCACCGTGTGCTGGGCGCTGCCGGACCAGGTCTTCGTCCAGATGGCCTGGCGGTACAGCGTGGTCGACGACTTCAGGTCGACCGTCGCCGCCTTGACGCCGTCGACGTAGACGTACGCCTGACCGGAACTCGACGCCCGGGAGACCACCCAGGAGGCGGAGCGGCCGGTGAAGGTCCAGCTCAGGCTCGCGCCCTTGGAACCGCTGGAGTACGACGTGCCGCCGAGGTAGCTGGTGGAGGAACGGGCGGTCCAGCTGCCGGACTTGACCGCGGAGGTCTCCTGGAGGACGACCGGCGTGTAGGAGGGCGAGGACGTGCGGTAGTTGCCGGCGTAGTCGTACGCCCGCATCTGCCACGTCGTGGCGGTGCCGGACGGGGCCGTGCGGCTGGAGGCGGTGGTCGTCGGGCCGTAGGCGGCGGTCGTCGGCGACAGCAGCTTCACGGACTTCAGCGCGGCGTTGTCGGTGGCCTTCCAGCCGAGGGTGACCGGGACGGCGCTCGTGTTGACGGTGCCGGTGCGCAGGGAGATCTTCGGGGTCGTGGTGAACGTCGGCGCGGTCGTCTCCACCATGACGTTCAGCGCGGCCGAGGTGGTGGCCTTGCCGGACTGGTGCACGGCGCGCACGGCGACGGTGTGGCCGCCCAGCGGGAGCGTGGCGCTCGCGGAGGTGGCGGTGCCGGCGACGGAGGCGACGGCCTTGCCGTCGACCAGCAGCTCGAACCCGGAGATCAGCGAGCCCGGCGTGGTGGTGGACCAGTGGGCGGTCACGGCGCCCTTGGTGTAGTACGTCGAGCCGGACAGGCCCGCGCCGGACAGCGAGGTCACCTTCAGGCCCTGCACCGGGCCGGACGCCCAGGCGCGGACGGTCGGCAGCTGCGCGTACAGCGAGCCGCCGGGGCACTGGGTGTTGTAGCCGTCGCGGTGGCCGGAGATCCGCTCGAAGGTGTACGAGCTGCCCGCGGTGAAGCTCGTGCCGGAGTAGTTCGTCTGGCTCGCGCCCGCCTTCAGCTGCACGGTGGTGGCGGGGTCGGCGCCGTACTGGCCGAGCTTCCAGGCCGCGACGCGGGCGACCGAGGCCAGGGCCGCGTCGGTGGCGCCGGTGGTGGTGTAGTCGCCGAGCACCGCGATGCCCGCGGACTCCCGGTTCCAGCCGTAGGTGTGCGCGCCGAGCACCGGCAGGTCGACGCCGCCCTTGCGGCCCTCGAAGACGGTGCCGCACTTGTCGACCAGGAAGTTGTAGCCGATGTCGTTCCAGCCGTTGGTCTGCGTGTGGTACGCGTAGATGCCCCGCACGATGGCCGCCGACTCGGAGCACGAGTAGTCGTTGGCGCCGTCGGTGTGGTGCACGAAGACGGCCTTGACGTCGGCGTTGTACTCCGACGGGTCCGGACTGAGCGACTCGTCGGCGCCCCAGTCGGCGCGCGGGACGATCGGCGGCTCGGGCACGGTGGACGGCGGCGCGCTGGGCGCGGTGGCCGTCGGGCTCGCGGACGCGGACGCGGAGTCGGATGCCGACACCGAGGGGGACGGGGAGGCGCTGTCGGTCGGCGCGGCGCTGTCGGTGGGTGCCGCGCTGTCGGTGGGCGTCCCCTCCGCCACGAACGCGGCCGGCTCGGCGGCCTTCGCCTCGGCGTCCGTCACCACCCCGGGGTCGACGAGGCTGACCTCGAGCCCCTTGGGCAGCGCGGAGCCGGTGGCGCCGTCCCGGTGGACGACCCGCACCTGCACGCCGTCGGAGGGGCCGACCCACAGCGGCTCGGTCGCGCCGCGCGCGTGGGCCCGCGCCCGCGGGTCCTCCAGCGGGTCGGCGTCCGTCTCCAGGTCCTGCCAGGCGCTCCACTCGCCGGTCTCCACGGCGCGGGTGCGCACCTGGGCCGTGCCGCGCAGCCGCGCGCCGGCGTCTGCCCAGGAGACGCCGAGCATCGAGAACCGCTCGGTCCGGGTGCGCGGCAGCTCCCGCTCTCCGCCCGCGGTCGCCTTCAGCGCCAGGCCGTGCACGCTCACCGGCCGCTTGGCCCGCCCCGCGGCACCGCCGTCGCCGGGCGGACTGGCGACGGCGTACGTCACCACACCACCGCCGCCCAGCAGCACCGCGCCGAGCGTCAGCCACGCCCGTCGTTTCATGCTCAGCGGCCTGTACGCACGCGTCCCGCGAGGACTCACTTATCCCACCCCTGGAAGGAAACCGGCTCAGAAGGCTCACCCGCCTCACTCGTCACGACAGGTGGCACCTACACACAGCGCAGCGTCCTGGGTGAACGTCACCCCACGGCCGTGGAGTGCCGGGGGACGCACGAGCGGCGGAAAGGTTGTGCGCCGACTGTGGATCAGCCGTGTGTCGATCGACACGCGGCGAGGCCGTGATGTTCACGGCGTGGGATCCGCTGGTTCAGCGGGAGGGGTGGATCCCCTCCCGTGAGCCGAGCCAGCTGGGGGTTCCATGAGCGATGTGGACGAACGCGTTCCGTGCGCGGACGAGATGCGGTCGCGTGCGGCGGCTCTCGTCGCGCGGGTGACCGCCCGCGGCCGGCTGCCGCTGGACTACTCGGAGCGCAGCCTGCGGGTCGTCGACTTCCTGATCGACGGACTGCGCAAGGGCGGCGCCGACCCGGAGCGGGCGCACGACACGCTCGTCGGACTCGGCGCGTACGTGGGCGAGGTGCTGGTGCGCCGCGCGGGCGCGCAGTGGGTGGACTTCGACGACCGGCAGCGCGCCTGGTCCGGGCAGCCGGTCGGGGTGCGGATGGCCGACGGACGGGTGTGGAACCCGCTCGGCAAGGTCCGCAACCGCTTCGAGACGGGCAGCCCGGAGGAATCCCTTCGGCTGTTCTACCTCACGCTGCACGGCCGCACCCGCGGAGCCGCCGCCTGAGCGCGGACCACCGCCTCGCCACGCCCGGGGCTTCTGACGAACTGTGACACTTGTGTGACCCAGGACGCTGAGGACCGTGGAGGCGTGGGGGGGGGGGGGGGGGGGGGGGGGGGGGGGGGGGGGGGGGGGAGGTTGTCATCGGCCCAAGGAAGGGAGAGG
>NZ_JBVIIE010000032.1:86185-100685 GCF_055569945.1 Streptomyces sp. NPDC031340 | reverse complement strand
CCCACACCCCCCCCCCCCCCCCCCCCCCCCCCCCCCCCCCCCCCCCCCCCCCCCCCCCCCCCCCCCCCCCCCCCCCCCCCCCCCCCCCCCCCCCCCCCCCCCCCCCCGACGCGGGTTCCGACGGGCCCGTTTCGCACCCGTACGAACGAGGACAGTGTTGGGCCAGGGAGGGGAACCCCGCCGCGCGCAGGCGTACGACGGGGAGCTGGGCGAGGCCGTGGCGCGGGCCAAGGAGGGCGACGAAGCCGCCTTCGCCGTCGCGTACCGACTCGTCCAGCCGGGACTGCTCGGCTATCTCCGGGGGATCGTCGGCGACGACGCCGAGGACGTGGCCTCCGACGCCTGGCTGGAGATAGCCCGCGACCTCGGGCGGTTCAGGGGCGACGGCGCGGGCTTCCGCGGCTGGACGGCGACGATAGCCCGGCACCGGGCGCTGGACCATCTGCGCCGGCAGAAGGTGCGCCCCCGGTCCTCGGCGCTCGAACAGGACGTGCTGGAGCTGCCCGGCCACCAGAACACCCACGAGCAGGCCCTGGAGGCGCTCTCCACCGAGCGCGCCCTGGAACTGGTCCGCAGTCTGCCCCGCGACCAGGCCGAGGCCGTGCTGCTGAGAGTCGTCGTCGGTCTCGACGGTCCCGCCGCGGCCCGCGTCCTCGGCAAGCGCCCCGGCGCCGTGCGCACCGCCGCTCACCGGGGGCTGAAGGGTCTCGCCCGCCGGCTCGGCGTCCCGGGTGTGACGAATGGGAATCCCCGGACGCTGGGGGAGTCGAAATGAACGGCAGCGGCGGCACGGACGCCGCGGGCGGTGCGGGCGGCGGCGAGGGCCGGCCGCGCGACGGGTCTGACAGGGATGGGTACGGACATGGGTGAACGGCAGGGCGACGGCAGTACCTCCGGCCGTCGGCGTGTGCGCCCCGGCGGTCCCGTGTCCGGCCCCGTGTCCGGCCCCGTGTCCGGCCCCGTGTCCGGCCCCGTGTCCGGTGCCGAAGGCGCGGCGGAGAGCGCGGCGCTGGAGCAGCTGCTCGCCGCGGCGATACGCCGGGACGCCGTCGACGCCGAGGGCGAGCAGCGGGCGGTGGCCGCCTTCCGGGCCGCCCGGGAGGCCGGTGCGCTCCGCACGCGGACCCGGCGCCGGGACGACTGGCGCCCGCGTGAGCGCGGGCGGGCGGGCCGCTCGCTGAAGGCCACCCTGGCGCTGTTCCTGGCCGGGCTGACCGTCAGCGGCGTCGCCGTCGCGGCCATCGGCACCGCCGGGTCGTCGGACGACGACCGCGGCAGCGGGCGGCCGCGTCCGTCGGGCAGTGCCGCGACGGCGTCCTCCGGCGCGTCGTCCGCGGCCGGCTCCCGCACGCCGGGCGCCTCCGCCGCTCCGGACCGTCCGGGGACCGCGCGGGACACCGAGGCCCATTGCCGGACGTACGAGTCGGTCGGCGGCCGGGGCAGCGCGCTGGAGGCGACGGCCTGGCAGTGGCTGATCACGGCCGCGGGCGGCGAGGAGAAGGTCGCCGGGTACTGCGCCCGGCAACTGGCGGGGAGCACGCCGTCGGCGGCCGCGAGCGACCACGCCAAGAGCGACGGGACCGGCAGGCCGAGCGAACCGGGCGCCGCCACCACTCCTGCCGCCGCCGCCGCGAGTCAGGGCGCCGTGACTCCGGGCCCCGCCGCGAGCCGCGGCGCCGCCACGACCCCGGCCGCCCCCACCACGGGGGCGGCAGCCGGCGCGGGCAACGGCAACGGCAACGGCAAGTCGGGCGAGGACAACGACAAGAGCGGCTGAGGACCTCGCCGGGAACCGGACAGGGGCGAGGATCCGAAGGAGCGAAGGGCCGAGAAGTCCCGAAGCGCTCGAAGGGCCGAGGAGTCTTGAAGGGCTCGCAGGGCTTGAGGGCCGAGGAGTCTTGAAGGGCTCGAAGGGTTCGAAGGGCCGGGGAGCCCCGAAAGGCCTCGACGGCCAGGAAGCCCCGAAGGCTCCGGGGATTCGATGAGTCCCGCCGGGATTCGAAGAGTCCCGAACGGCTCCGGGATCGGAGGGGGCCGAAGGGCTCGGGCCGGCCGCCCGCGGGCCCGGGCAGGGGTGCCGCACGACAACGGCCGGGGCCGCCACCCCCCACAGGAGAGGCCCCGGCCGTCGCGCGGTACGGGCCGCGCGGCGGCCCGTACTCCCTACAGCGCCCCGGGTGCGTTTTCTGTCACACCCCGCTCCATCACAAGACCGTTGCAGCTCGTGCGGACATGGACGAGCAGCGGTTTCAGGTCGTAACGTGCCTTTCGCGCCGGGCGCGGAGGGGGATCGCCGCAACCATCGGCCGACCAATCGACTGAGGAACACGGGTGCTGGGGGACGACGCGGAGCTGACCGCCGCGGTGCTTGCGGCACAGGACGGGAACGAGACCGCGTTCCGGACTGTGTACCGGGCGGTGCACCCACGGCTGCTCGGATACGTACGGACACTGGTCGGCGATCCGGACGCCGAGGACGTCGCCTCCGAGGCATGGCTGCAGATCGCCCGTGACCTGGGCCGCTTCGACGGGGACGCGGACCGCTTCCGCGGCTGGGCCGCCCGGATCGCCCGCAACCGCGCGCTGGACCACATCCGGATGCGCGGCCGCCGTCCCGCCGTCGGCGGCGACGAGACGGAGCTGACGGGCCGGGCCGCCGAGTCCGACACCGCGGGCGAGGCCATCGAGGCGCTGGCCACCGACCGCACCCTCTCCCTCATCGCCCGGCTGCCGCGGGACCAGGCCGAGGCGGTCGTGCTGCGCGTGGTCGTGGGCCTCGACGCGAAGACGGCCGCGGAGACGCTGGGCAAGCGTCCGGGCGCCGTGCGCACCGCGGCGCACCGCGGTCTCAAGCGTCTCGCCGAACTCATCGGCGCCGATCCGGAATCGGCCGGCGCGCTCGACGCGCTGCCTTCCCAGCGAGAACCGAGCGGCCGCGCGGTGACGTCCGCGACAGTGACGCATATGCGCGCGCGGACGCAGAAGGACATGTGATGGCCGACGAGCAGTACAGGTGGCTGGACCGCGAGACGGCGGAGCTCCTGCTCACCGGGCAGTCCCTCGAAGCTGTCGACCCCACCGCCCGTGACCAGGCAGAACGGCTCGCCAAGGCGCTCGGTTCACTGACCGCGGAACCCGCCGCGGAAGACGCCGGACTCCCGGGCGAGGCCGCCGCGCTGGCCGCCTTCCGCGCGGCGCGGGCCGACGCCTCGGCCGGCCGTTCCGCCGCCGTCGCCGCCGGCGACGACCACTCGGATGCCGAGTCCTCGGACGCCGGCCTGGTCCGCCTCGGCCGGCCGAGCGGAATCGGCAGACGGCGCCGCTGGAACCGCCCCGTCCGCCTCGGGCTGTCCGCCGCGCTGACCGCCGTCCTGGTCGGCGGGGTCGCGGTCGCGGCCACGAGCGGCTTCCTGACCGGGCCCTTCGGCGGTGACGAACCCCGTCCGGGCGCCTCGGTGTCGGTCGCCGGGACGCCGGACCGGCCGCTCGGATCGCCGCCGTCCGCCGGCTTACTGCAGGGCGAGCCCTCGCCCGGCGGCTCCACCGCCGGCGCCACGGGACCGGCGGACCCGCACGGCACCCCGGACGGCGGGGCCTCGGAAGAGGCCGGTTCCGGCGGTGGGGGCGGCTGGTGGGGCGGCGCCCTGTCGGCCTGCCGTGCGGTGCGCGACGGCAGGGAACTGGGCCCCGGCCGCAGACGCGCCCTGGAGCAGGCAGCGGGCGGCTCCGGCACGGCCCGCGTGTGGAAGTACTGCCAGGGCGTCCTCTCCGGGACCGGCACCGGCGCCGCGGAAGGCAACGGCGACGCCAACGGCAAGGAGAAGGACACCGGCGGCTCCACCGCCAACGGCAACGACGGGAAGAACAACGGCAACGGCAAGGGGAACGGCAACGGCGCCGGGAACGGCAACGGCAACGGCAACGGCAACGGCAACGGCAAGGGCAAGGGCAAGGGCGGCCAGGACGACGACCAAGGTGACGACGACCAGGGTGACGACGACCAGGGCGACGGCGCACCCCGCCTGGCCCCCGGCGGGAACGGCACCCCGGCCGCCACGTCGCCCGCGCCCTCGCCGAGCCCCACGTACAGCGCCCTCTGATCCGGCGCGCCGTGCGGTGATCTGGCCTTTCGCGGCCCGGGAAAAATTCTTCACGCGGGGTGTGACGTTTTCGGGCGCGGCGGCGCAGTAAGGAGTGAGCCGACTGGTCATCGGCTTTCTGCACGGAGCCGGGGTTCCCCCCGTACCCACGGCTCGTGCGCATCGGCGCGGGCGGGACACGTTCCCCCGGTCCCGTCCGCGCCCCTAACCTCCTTGAATCCCCGCGAGCATCACCGGCGGAACACGACGACCTTGTCGCCGTACCGCACCTGCGCGTACAGGCCGGCGATCGCCGCCTCGTCCCGGACGTTGACGCAGCCGTGCGAGGCGCCGGCGTAGCCGTGGGCGGCGAAGTCGTACGAGAAGTGCACGGCCTGGCCGCCGCTGAAGAACATCGCGTAGGGCATGGACGAGTCGTAGAGCGTCGACCAGTGGTGGCGCGACTTCCAGTACACGTGGAACACGCCCTCGCGGGTGGGCGTGCCCCGCGAGCCGAAGCGGACCGGCATGGTGGAGACCGTGCGGCCGTCGATCATCCAGCGCAGGGTGCGGGTCGTCTTGTCGATGCACAGGACCCGCCCGGTCAGGCAGCGCGGATCGGGCGCGCCGGCGGGCTGGCCGCCCATCAGGTACAGCTCCCACTTCCCCGGCTCGTGCGTCATGCGCAGCAGCCGCCGCCAGGTGACGGCGTCCGTCCGGCCGGTCCGCGGCAGCCCGCGCTTGCCCTGGAAGCCCCGGACCGCCTGCTCGGTCAGGTCGTCGTACGTCCCCGTGGGACCGTCGAACAGCCAGTCCACCTGGCGCAGCCGGGCCTGGAGTTCGCGCACCCCGGGGCCGGTGTCGCCGCGCGACCACAGGACGGCGCCGCCGCCGGCCGAGGAGGAGTCCGGTGGGGTGCCGCCGGACGCGGTGGCGGGGGGAGCGCTGCCCGGCAGTTGGATGCGCACCGGTGAGCGGCCGGTGCCGTCCGTGCCCTGTACGGTGCAGCCGCACAGGCCGGCCAGGGCGGCCAGCGCCGCCGTCGCGGCGATCAGTCTCACCGTGCCCGCAGTACGCACCGCGCCCCCAGCCGTCTCACCGATGTGCTCGCCTGCCCCTCTGATGCTGCCCGCAGGTGACGGGCCGCGAACGGCGGGGCATTGTTGTGACCGGGACCGCATCCACCCTGTGAGCAAGGTCCCAGGGTGCGCCCCTGCACCCGGTGCACGGCCGACGCTACAGTCCGTCGCAGGGTCGGTCTGTACTGGCGTAACTGGCGAGTAACTGCTGAGCGGGAGGCAACACACCATGGCGCGCGAGTCGGAGTCCGGACTGCCCATCGAGCCGGTGTACGGGCCGGAGGCCCTGGCGGGCTGGGACCCGGAGCAGAAGCTGGGTGAGCCGGGGAAGTACCCGTTCACCCGTGGTGTGTACCCGTCGATGTACACGGGCCGTCCGTGGACGATGCGCCAGTACGCCGGCTTCGGCACGGCGACGGAGTCGAACGCGCGCTACAAGCAGCTGATCGCCAACGGCACCATGGGTCTGTCGGTCGCCTTCGACCTGCCCACCCAGATGGGCCACGACTCGGACGCGCCGATCGCGTCCGGCGAGGTCGGCAAGGTCGGCGTGGCCATCGACTCGATCGACGACATGCGGGTGCTGTTCGGCGGTATCCCGCTGGACAAGGTCTCGACGTCGATGACCATCAACGCGCCCGCCGCGCTGCTGCTCCTGCTGTACCAACTGGTCGCGGAGGAGCAGGGCGTCTCCGCCGACAAGCTCACCGGCACGATCCAGAACGACGTGCTGAAGGAGTACATCGCGCGCGGCACGTACATCTTCCCGCCGAAGCCCTCCCTGCGGCTGATCGCGGACATCTTCAAGTACTGCAAGGCCGAGATCCCGAAGTGGAACACGATCTCGATCTCCGGCTACCACATGGCGGAGGCGGGCGCCTCTCCCGCGCAGGAGATCGCCTTCACCCTTGCCGACGGCATCGAGTACGTCCGCACGGCGGTCGCGGCGGGCATGGACGTCGACGACTTCGCGCCCCGCCTGTCGTTCTTCTTCGTGGCCCGCACGACGCTGCTGGAGGAGGTCGCGAAGTTCCGGGCGGCGCGCCGGATCTGGGCGCGGGTGATGCGGGACGAGTTCGGTGCGAAGAACCCCAAGTCGCTGATGCTGCGTTTCCACACGCAGACGGCCGGGGTGCAGCTGACGGCGCAGCAGCCGGAGGTGAACCTGGTCCGGGTGGCGGTGCAGGGTCTGGCGGCGGTGCTGGGCGGCACGCAGTCGCTGCACACCAACTCCTTCGACGAGGCGATCGCGCTGCCGACGGACAAGTCCGCGCGCCTGGCGCTGCGCACGCAGCAGGTCCTCGCCTACGAGACGGACGTGACGGCGACCGTCGACCCCTTCGCCGGGTCGTACGTCATCGAGAAGATGACCGACGACGTCGAGGCGGCGGCGCTGGAGCTGATGAAGAAGGTCGAGGACCTCGGCGGCGCGGTGACGGCCATCGAGCACGGCTTCCAGAAGAACGAGATCGAGCGCAGCGCCTACCGCATCGCCCAGGAGACGGACTCCGGCGAGCGGGTCGTGGTCGGCGTCAACCGGTTCCAGCTCGACGAGGAGGAGCCGTACGAGCCGCTGCGCGTCGACCCCGCCATCGAGGCCCAGCAGGCCGAACGCCTCGCCAGGCTGCGCGCCGAACGCGACCAGACCGCCGTGGACTCGGCCCTCGCCGCCCTGAAGAAGGCCGCCGAGGGCGAGGACAACGTCCTCTACCCGATGAAGGACGCCCTCCGCGCCCGCGCCACGGTCGGCGAGGTCTGCAACGCCCTGCGCGAGATCTGGGGCACGTACGTCCCGTCGGACGCGTTCTGAGCTGGGCGGTTCCACCGTACGAGTGAACGGGGGCGGGAACGCCGCGCCCCCGGCCGCTCTGGCGGAGAGTGGGCCCCGAAAGGGGGACGCCATGGCCGCAGTGCAGCAAGCGCTGACCCTGGGCGAGGCCGCTGACCGGCTCGCCCATGCCCTGCCCGGTCACCGTGTGGAGGTTCTCCAGGGAAGGCTCACGGTGACACCGCCGCGGGATGCCTCGCATCAACTGACACTGACCAGAATGGGCAGGTCGCTGGACCGGGCGGGCATCGTGGGGACGGGGCGTGAATGGGTCCAGGGAATCGGACTCTGGCTGCCCACGCCGTCCGACTTCGCGGTTCCCGACCTCTCCGTGGTCGACGAGGGCCCCTTCCGCGACGCCCACGTCACCAAGAACTACTACGCCCCGCACGTCTTCCGCCTGGTCGTCGAGATCACGTCGTCGAACTGGTCCGACGACCTCGGCCCGAAGGTCGAGTGCTACGCCCAGGCGGGCATCCCGGCCTACCTCGTCGCCGACCGCAAGCACGGTGAGGTGCTGCTGTACACGGACCCGGCCGACGGCAAGTATCCCGACCCCCAGCGGTTCAAGCGCGGACAGGACCTGGTTCTGCCGGAGTCGGTCGGGGTGCGGGTCGAGCTGTCCGTGGACACCCTGCTCGACGGCTGAAACACCCGCGCGGAGTGTCGTACCCGTGTGCGACACTCCGGACATGTTCGGCGTCATCGATCTGCCCACCTATCTGGCCGGGCTCGTGCTCATCGTGCTGCTGCCCGGGCCCAACTCGCTGTACGTGCTGTCCGTGGCCGCCCGGCGCGGGGTACGGGCCGGGTACGGGGCGGCGGCCGGGGTGTGGTGCGGGGACGCCGTGCTGATGACGCTGTCCGCCGCCGGCGTCGCCTCGCTGCTCCAGGCGAACGCCCTGCTGTTCGGCATCGTGAAGTACGCCGGCGCCGGATACCTGACCTGGCTCGCGGCCGGCATGATGCGGGCCGCGTGGGGGATGTGGCGCACCCGGCGGGAGAAGGCCGTGCCCGAGGACGTCGCCGTGACCGTCACCGACGAGCGGCCCTACCGCCGAGCCCTGGTCATCAGCCTCTTCAACCCCAAGGCGATCCTGTTCTTCGTCGCCTTCTTCGTGCAGTTCGTGGACCCCGGCTACGCCTACCCCGCCCTGTCCTTCGTCGTCCTCGGCGTCTTCGCGCAGCTCGCGAGCGTGCTCTACCTCAGCGCGCTGATATTCGGCGGCACCCGGCTGGCCGCCGCCTTCCGCCGCCGCAAGCGGCTCGCGGCCACGGCCACCTCGGCGGCCGGGGCGCTGTTCCTGGGCTTCGCGGTGAAGCTGTCGCTGGCGAGCGTGTGATCCCCAGCATGTGATCCCCAGCATGTGATCCCCGGCATGTGATCCCCGGCATGTGATCACCAGCGTGCCGAAGTACGCCAAGTGCTCGTGTGCTGACGGGTTTTCGGGTTCGCGCCGCAGGTGGGCCGGGGCGGCGGAGCAACGATTCTCCCCCCGGCCCCGACGGGTTCACCTGAACGTCGTTTTGCCTTCCTAATTTGGCCCGGCATCCCCCCGCGCCGCGGTGAACCCCGGCGGGTGAGGCACGTTCACAGCTTGGTTCGGCACATACCCAGGAGCGCCATGACGAGGGTCCACAACAGACGGGCACGCGCACGCGGAGGGGAGCTGGACGACTGCCTGCGCGCCTGCGCCGTGCACAGCGGCAAACTCGTCGGCAGCATCGACCGCCGCCGCGTCGAACTCGCCGAACAACTGCGCAAGCTGCTCGTCGTGTGGGGCACCACCGCCACCACGGCCGCCGCGCCCGCCCCGGCCGGCGGCGCCACCGCGCTGCTCAAGCGTGCCGTCAAGGGCGCCGCCGCCCCCGCCTCCGCCGGCCTCGGCAACGAACTGCTCGACGCCCTGCTCGCCGTCGCCAACAAGGCGCTGGAGTGCGGCTACGACGACGAGCTGAACCTCGCCCTGATCATCAGCGACACCGTGCTCGCCCAGCGCAAGAACTCCCGCGCCGGCTGGCGGCTGCGCGCCCGCCTCCTGGAGGCCATCGGCGACGAGGCGGAGGCGCTGGAGGCGTACGAGAAGTACCTCTCGCTCACGAACGACGACGGCTTCGGCGTCCGCAACCGCATCGCCGGCCTGCGCCTGGCCGGCGAGAAGGAGCGCGAACTGCTCGCGCTGCTCGGCCGCCAGGTGCCGCGCGCCGCGGAGTTCACCCGCCGCCCCGCCACCGAGGTGTGGGCCGAGGGCCTGGCCGCGCACGCCGTCGGCGACTGGGCCGAGGCCGAGCCCCGGCTGGTGGGAGCGCTCCTCACGCTGGCCGCCGAGGACGCCCCGGTCACCGACCGGCAGGACCTGCTCAGCCAGTACCTCGACCTGCGCACCGCCGTCCCCGGCGTCGACCTGCCCGCCCTCACCGACGCCCTCGCGCTCTACGCCGAGCAGCGCCGCAGCCGGATGCGCGGCCCCGTCGCCGACCCGACCGTCGGCGGCGTGCAGTGGATCAGCCTCGGCGAGTTCCGCAACCTGATCACCGGCAAGTCCATCTGCCTGATCGCCAACTCCGGTCGCGTGGGCGCCAGTTCGATGGGCGCCGAGATCGACGCGTACGACCTGGTGGTGCGCTTCAACTCGTACAAGATCGACCCGAAGCACACCGGCAGCCGCACCGACATCCACGCCACCATCCACAAGCACGGCTTCAACTGGGACCAGCAGGTCACCACCCGCCTGGTCTTCGGCGGCATCTCCGGCGACTGGAAGCACTCGCTGCGCAACCGCCTGGTGCCCGGCGCCCAGACCTACCTCGGCGACGAGTCGCTGCGCTGGCCCCTGCGCAACATCGGCAAGCTCGGCGCCGACGCCTGGTCGGGCATCCCGACCACCGGCTTCAACATGCTGTGGCTGCTGGACTTCCTCGACGTCAGCCCCAGGCTCGACCTGATCGGCTTCGACTTCTACGAGAGCGGCGCCTACCGCGTGCCGGAGGCGATGAAGCTGGCCATCACATCCGTGCACGAATACACCAGCGAGAAGGAATGGGTCATGCAGCGGGCCCAGAGCGTGACCGACATGAGGATATCCCTGCGATGACCACGACCTCCCTGACCGCGCCCGCCGCGGGACCGGCCCCGGCGACCGACGCCTCCGCGCTCACCGGCAAGCGCCGCATCGCCTTCGCCTCCTACGTCGACGAGAACTACCTGCCCGGCTTCCTCGTCCTGCTGCGCAGCCTCGCCCTGTCCAACCCGGGCGTCTGCGAGGACTTCGTCGTCCTCTACGACGACCTGCGCCCCGGCTCCGTCGCGAAGATCCGCGACCTGCACCCGCGCATCGTCCTCAAGCGCGTCGACGCCGACCACTACGACTCGTACAAGAAGGGCGACCAGGACAACTACCTGGTCCGCAAGGCGTACTTCATCCTCGACGTCTTCAAGCTCCGCGAGTACGACACCGTCATCACCCTCGACACCGACATGGTGGTCCTCGGCGACCTGAGCGAACTGCTCAGGCTGCGCGAGGGACTCGCGGCCGTGCCGCAGTTCTTCTATGGACAGCACAAGCTCAACTCCGGCCTGCTGGTCATCCAGCGCGAGTACCTCAGCGACGAGTTCTGCGCGAAGCTCGACCGGTGCGGGCGCAGCGGCGACTACGAGCTCGACAAGCACGACCAGGGCATCCTCAACGCCGTCCTGGACGGCGACTTCGTCCGCCTCGACCCCCGCTACAACTTCGTCAAGCGGCGGCTGTCCGGCGATCTGCCGGTCCCCGAGGACACCGCGATCCTGCACTTCACCGGCCGCCACAAGCCGTGGCAGGGCGGCGAGGCCGGCTACAGCCAGGCCGAGGACCGCTGGCGCGAGTTCGACCTGTCCGACGCCGACTTCCACGCCGCCTACCTGGCCTCCTCCGGCGGACTCCACCACGACCTGCTCGTCCACTACGGCACCCCGCACGTCGCCCGCACCGGAGACGCCGAGGTCGCCCGCAAGGTCGCCGCCGCGCACATCGCCTCCGGCGACTACCAGGACGCCGTCGACATCCTCGGCAGCGTCCGCGTCCCGCTCGACGAGGCGTGGCCGCACGAGGTGCTGGGCCACGCCCTGATGAGCGTCTCGCGCTACGCCGAGGCCGAGGCGCAGCTGCTGCTGGCCACCGCCGCCCCCAACCGGGCCGCCACCGCCTACGCCCGCCTCGCGCAGATGGCCTGGGTGCACGGCGACAACGCCAAGTCGCTGAAGTACGCCACGGCCGGCCTGTCCGTCGACCCGACCCACCGCTCCAGCCGCCTGTGGGCGCAGCGCGCGTCCTCCGTGCCGGCCCAGGAACTCGGCGCCCCCGAGGACCAGTTGGCGCACGTCGCGTTCTACATGGACCGGCAGGGCAACGCGGGCGACAAGCTGCTCCCGGAGAGCGTCCGCCTCGCCTTCGGGCCGGACACCGGCTCCCGCCGCTGGCACTCCGTGCACGCCCACCGCCTGTTCGACGAGGCGGCCCTGGAACGCGTCAACGCCCGCCGCGGCCTGGTCATCGGCGGCGGCGGCCTGTTCATCCCGGACACCATGCCCAACGGCAACAGCGCCTGGCAGTGGAACGTCCCGGACGAGCTGCTGGACCGTATCGACGTGCCGATCTCGGTGTTCGCGGTGGGCTTCAACGCCTTCGACGGCCAGTCCTACCGGGCCGGCCGGTTCCGCCAGTCGCTGCGGCTGCTCGTCGAGCGGTCCTCCTTCTTCGGGCTGCGCAACCACGGCTCGATCGAGAAGGTCCGGGCCATGCTCCCGGACCACCTCAAGGGCAAGGTGCGCTTCCAGCCCTGCCCGACGACGGTCACCCGTCAGCTCGTGCCGGGCTGGCAGGACCCCGCCCGCCGCGACGACACCATCCTGATCAACGCCGCCTACGACCGCGCGGGCCTGCGCTTCGGCCACGACTACGGCTACTTCCTGGCCCAGATGGCGCAGGCCGTCCGGGACCTGGGCGAACTCGCCGAGGTGCAGTGCGTCGCGCACTCGCTCGACGACGAGAAGATCGCCTTCGACCTGCGCCGCGAGCACGGCATCTCGCTGCCGGTCATCCCGATGTACGACTTCGAGAACAAGGAGATCCTCGACCTGTACGCCCGCACCAAGCTGGTCATCGGCATGCGCGGGCACGCCGGAATGATCCCGTTCGGCTGCGGCACGCCCATCATCAGCCTGATCTCGCACCCGAAGATGGCGTACTTCCTGAACGACATCGAGCGGCCCGAGTGGGGCGTCTCCGTGCACGACCGCCACCTCGCCGCCCGCCTGGTGGAGCGCTCCCGGGAACTGCTCGCCGACCACGCGAAGACCGTGGCCGACGTGCACGGCCGCCAGCAGGAGCTGTGGAAGGTCACCGAGGCGAACGCCGCCGACCTGCGGGTCGTCCTGGGCGGCTGACCGTGGCGACGGCCCTCGCCGACGACTCGGCCGCACGGACCGGGCAGGCGGGCCGCCGCGCACCCCTGTGGTGGGCGGCGGTCGCCCTGCCCGCCGCGGCGGCCGTGGTGTACACCGTGGTCACCCGGCGCCTCACCGGCGACCTGCACTACGTGCTCGCCGCCCTGCGCGCCGGCCGCGCGGCCGGCTACTCGCCGTCCGAGGTCTTCACCCACCGGCCGTTCTTCTACCGGTGGTTCATCGCGGTCCTCGACCGGCTGACCGCCTCCGGCGGTTCGACGCCGGTCCGCGAGGCCCTGATGGGGGCGGTCGGCGTCCTGCTCGCCGGGGCGGCCGGGTACGCCCTGCACACCGCCCTGCTGCGCCGGCTCACCCGGCGCGAGGCCGCGCTCACGGCGGGCGCCACCGGCCTCGCCCTGGCCCTCGCCCCCCGCAACGACTTCCTCCAGCCGGAATGGGCGGCCGTCGTGCTGACGGTGTTCGCGGTGGCCGCGACGCTCGGCCCGGCGCGCCCGTGGCGGGGCGTCCTGCTCGCCGCGGTGCCGCTGGGGCTGGCGGTGATGATGAAGTACTCCACCGCCGCGACGGCCGCGATCGGCGTGCTGCTCGTGTACGCCGTCGACCGGGGCCGCGCCGTACGGCTCGCCCTGGCCGGGGCGGGCGCGGCGGCGGCCCTGTTCGGGCTGAGCGTCCTCGCCGGATCGCGCGAGCGGCAGTGGACCGCGGACATGCCGCGGATCAACCAGTCGGCGCTGAGCCGGACCGGCCTCCACGCTTCCGTCCTCGGCCGGTCCGTCGACTTCCTCGCCGACCGCGCGGTGGCCACGCCGGTGCTGCTGCTCCTGCCGGGCGCGCTGCTCCTCGTCCTGGCCCGGGTGCGCGGGCGCCGGAGGCGGGCCGAGGTGCTGCTGGTCGCGGTCACCGCCGCGGTCGCCGCGCAGGCGGTCGTGGTCGTGCAGGGCAACTGGTTCCTCTACCACGCCGCCCAGCTGCCGGTGCTGGCCGCCGCCGTCTGGGGCCTCGCGGTGGGCGGCGCGCGCCGGTCGCCGCCCTGGTGCTTCGGGGCCGTGTCCCTGGCGTACGGCGTGCTGCCGGTGCTGTACGCCGAGCTGCCCAAGGGGCTGCAACGGCCGTGGGAGGTGTGGGCGGCGGGCCTGCTCGCGCTGGCGGCGGCCGCCGTGGACGCCCGGGCCGCGGGGCGTGACCCCGTCCCCGCGCCCGCGGGCCGGGGCGCCGCCCGCTCCGCCGTCCCGGTCGCCCTCTTCGGGGTGGTGTGCCTGGCCGCGGCCGTCTGGCCCGGCTCCCCGCATCTGGTCGACCGCGGAAAGGTCACCGAGACCAGCGCCCAGTACCTGGAGGAGCTGCGCAGCACCGAGCGGGAGGCCGACCGGATCCGCGCCGAGCTGCCCGCCGGCGCCCCGGTGCTCTACCTCGCGTTCGGCGACACGGCGTACTACGTCGGCCACCCCGCCCGCTGCCGCTACCCCATCGCCACGTTCCTGCAGCGCACCCGCTTCCTCCCGGACGTCACGCGGCTGCCGTCGTACCGGGAGAACGCCGACTGCGTCGACCACCACCCCGCGCCCTACGCGGTGCTGGAACGCCCCTGGTTCCGCCCCGGCAAGGTCGACCCGGCCCTCTGGCGCCGCATCGAGGCGGTGTACGACTGTCCGCCCGGGGGCGAGGGGGAGCGGGTGGTGCTGTGCACTCGCAGGCACAGCGCCTGACCGGCGGGCGGCCCCGGGCGCATCCCGGCGGCCCGCCGAACGGTGGAGCGGTTCCCCCGAAGAGGTGGGCGGCCCCGCGAGCGCGAGCCGAGGTGGCCGAAAGAGGCAACACTAGCAATGTGTGACCGTACAGTCACGCAACGTCGCGTGCTGTGTCGCGGTGCACGTCTTCCCCACCCACTCCCTCAGCGTTAGGAGCAGGACATGATCACCGATCTTCTCGCCGGCATCGTGGAATTCCTCGGGGTGCTGCTGTAACGGGCGCGCACGCCGGCCTGGGGGGGGGGGTGTGCGGGGGGGGGGGGGGGACACACCCGGCTTCCCAGCCGGGTAGGCCCAGGACAACCAAAACGGCCCCCTCC
>NZ_JBVIIE010000032.1:7386-86175 GCF_055569945.1 Streptomyces sp. NPDC031340 | reverse complement strand
TCCTTTTTCCTGGGGGGTTGTGGCGTTTTCCCTGGCCCCCCCCCCCCCCCCCCCCCCCCCCCCCCCCCCCCCCCCCCCCCCCCCCCCCCCCCCCCCCCCCACGCCGTGCGCCGAGCCGGGTCAGGCCAGGCCCAGCGACGATGTCACCTTCCGGGCCAGCGCCACCGAGTAGCTCTGGCCCCGGTCCTGGGGGTAGATCTGCGCCATCGTCGCCAGCGTGACCCGGCTCATCGGGGTGTCGTGCGGCGGGATCAGCGCCCGGTACCCGGGCGTCACCACGGGCTGCGCGAACCCGGCCTTCGAGAAGTGCCAGTTCTTGATCCAGGAGGCGTCGAACTCCGGGTTGATCCGCCGCAGATACGGCAGGTACGCGGTCAGCAGCTCGCCCGGCTCGGTGGTGAACCGCCAGTCGTCGCGCTCGACGTAGTTGCCGACGTAGAGGACGTGCCGGCCGCCGTACACCGACGGGTCGATCATCCGGGTGTGCTCGACCACCGCGAGGAAGGGAAAGTCCGGCTCGTTGACGTTGAGCCAGTAGTACGGGATGACGCTGCGGTCCAGCTCCAGCACGAAGCAGGTCGCGCCCAGGTACTGGTTCTTCCACAGGCGGTCGTCGGCGGGCAGTCCGGCCGCCTTCGCAAAGGCGGGCTGCGGGACGGTGACGATCAGCCGGTCGAAGTCGTAGCGGGAGCCGTCCGCGCACCGGACCACGGCGGTGTCGCCGTCCTGCCGTATCGCCTCGACGGTCTTGCTGAACTCCACCTTGCCGCCGCGCTCCTCGACCCCGTCCCGCAGCGCCGCGTACACCCGCTCGAACCCGCCGTCCACGTAACCGAGTTCGAAGGTGCGGCAGTGGATGCGGGCCCACAGCCAGGCCATCGACACCTGCTCGGCGCGGTCGCCGAACTTGCCGCGCAGCAGCGGCTCCCAGATCGCCGCGGTCGCCCTCCGGCCGGCCCACCTGCGCAGCCAGGCCAGCGCCGTCAGGTCGTTGAACCGCTCGCCGTCGCGGACCGCCTTCAGCACGGCCGACGACCCGGCGAAGCGCACCGCGTCCAGCGGGCCGAACTCCGGGAAGCGCAGCATGTCCAGGGGCGTGGTGAAGTCGATGAGGCGGCCGCCCCGGTAGATGCCGGTGGCCGGCTTGTGGAAGCGCAGCGCGTCGCCGAGCCCCAGCTCCCCGATGAGCGCGATCATGTCCCGGTCGCTGCGGAAGATGTGGTGGTAGAACCGCTCCAGCGCGGCGCCGCCCACCTCCAGCGAGGCCGCGAGGCCGCCGAGTTCGTCCGCCGCCTCCAGCACGGTGACCCGGTGCCCGGCGCGCACCGCGTCCCAGGCCGCGGTCAGGCCGGTGGCACCCGCGCCGATGATGCCGAGATTCATGCGAAGCTCCACTTTCTGTTGAGCACGAACTGCAGCGCCAGGACCGGCACCAGCGAACCCGCCTTGACCAGGTCGGCGTCGATGCCCAGCGCGTCGGTGAACACGAGGAAGAGCAGGTTCGTCAGGACGATCCCGGTCAGTCCCACGGCGTAGAAGCGCAGGAAGCGGACGACGATCCGGTCGCGCCGCTCGAAGGTGAACAGGGCGTTCAGCACGAAGTTGTTGGCGATGCCGAGCGTGGTGGAGAGTGCGTTGGCGACCTGTTCGTCCAGCCCGGCGAGGTTGTGCAGCAGCAGGAAGGCCCCGAAGTCCAGCGCGACGCCGCTGCCGCCGATCAGGGTGTAGCGCAGCAGCTGGCGCAGGGTCTGGGGCGGGGCGGCCTCAGCGGTGGTCATCGTCGCCGCCGATCACCTCGCGCACCAGGTACAGCGGCCGTCTCTGCGCCTCGCTGTAGATGCGTCCCACGTACGCGCCGATGACCCCCAGCGACAGCATCTGCGTGCCGCCGAGGAACAGCAGGACGCACATCAGCATCGTCCAGCCGGAGACGGTGATCTCGGGCCGGAAGAACTTCATCGCCAACGCGTAGAGGATGCCGGCCAGCGACAGCGCCAGGACGACGAAGCCGAGCCGGGTGATCATCTTCAGCGGGGCGGTGGAGAAGCTGGTGACGCCGTCCACGGCGAGGCGGGTCATCTTGCGCAGCGGGTACTTCGTCTCGCCCGCGAACCGCTCGTCGCGGTCGAAGACCACCTCGGCCTGCCGGTAGCCCATCGAGGCGACGATGCCGCGCACGAACCGGCTGCGCTCGCGGTACCTGCGCAGCTCGTCGGCGACCCGCCGGTCCAGCAGCCGGAAGTCCCCGGTGTCCAGCGGGATGTCGACCTCGGTGGAGGCGCGCAGGACGCGGTAGTACAGGTGCGCGGTGGCCCGCTTGAACGCGGTGTCCTGCCGGGTGCGCCGGCGCGCGTGCACGATCTCGGCGCCGGCCCGCCAGGCGTCGACCAGTTCGAGGCTGACCCGCGGCGGGTCCTGCAGGTCGGTGTCCATCACGATCACCGCGTCACCGCGGGCGACGTCGAGGCCGGCGGTGATGGCGATCTGGTGGCCGAAGTTGCGGGCGAGGTCGACCACCCGCACCCGGCGGTCCTCGCCCGCCAGGTCTCTCAGCAGGGCGAGCGAGCCATCGGTGGAGCCGTCGTTGACGTAGACCAGCTCGGCGTCGAGGTCCGGGCGGGCCGCGAGCGCGGCGGCCAGCTCGGCGTGGAAGGCGGCGACGCCGTCCTGCTCGTTGAAGACGGGCAGGACGTAGGAGACCAGTGGTCGCCGGGCGGGCCCCGGCCCGGCGGGCGCGGGCGCGACGCGAGCCGGGGCGTGGGCGGGCGGGCGTATGTCCTGCTGGGTCATCGCGGACCGTCCGCCGGGCCGCACGGTACGGAGGAGATTGCTGTATGCGCCATTCGGGGAAGCTATGGAGCCTTCGTTAACCGCGCCCCAACGTCCCGCGTCGGAATGCGGTCTTCCCCGTAGAGCTTCCCTTTCTTTCCCTTCTCTTTTCGCTCTCTTTCCGCCTCAGCGCCGTACCGCCTTCCGCAGCGCGCGGGCCCGGCGGACCACCCGGCGTGCGGTGGCGTTGCGGGGGAGGAAGGCGAGCCGTTGCGGGATGCCGCCCGGCAGCCCGAGCGAGGTGAGCCGCTTCTTCTTGAAGTAGCGCAGGGTGCGCGGGCCGAGGTGCCGCGACAGATAGCGCTCCGCCTCCGCGCGCCGGCCCGGGTGGAGCTGCGGCTGCATGGTGAAGCCGACCGCGGTGACCAGGTCGTTCAGCGTGTCGCCGGGGACCGGGTCCTCGCCCTCGCGGCCCGCCAGATCCGGCACCAGCGCGTCGGCGAGCACGGCCGGCACCCGGTTGCTGTTCTGGTACGGCGTCAGGCGCTCGAGCAGCGGCTCGGTGCCGACGCGGGCCACCGGCAGGCCGTAGAACGCCGACGCGGTGAACAGCGCGGTGGAGAAGCAGCCGACGACCAGACCGGGCGGCGACTGCGCGAACAGCAGCTCGGCGAGGACGGGCATGTCCAGCACGGTGAGCTCCACGCCCAGCTTCTCGGCCTCGGCCTCCAGGGCGCGGCTGTAGCGGGCGGGCGCGCTGGGGTGCGGTTTGAAGACGATCGAGCGGTGGCCGCGTTCGGCCGCGCCCCGCGCCATCCGCACGTGCAGGTCCTCCTCCTCCTGCGGGGTGAGGATGTTCAGCGCGGAAAGGTACTGGCCCAGCAGCAGCGCCGAGCCCTCCGGCAGCACCGGCAGGCCGGTGACGGCCGCGCTCAGTTCGGTCAGCGTCTTCAGGAACGCGGCCGTCGGCACCACCTGCGGCTGAACGCCGAACTCGGTCAGCAGCATCGGCGTCAGGCCGGGCACCAGGTCCAGGTGCAGCAGCCGGCGCACCCGCGTGCCGATCAGCGGGTCGAGCTTGTTGCGGGTGGGGCCGTAGCTCATCAGGCCGTCGGCGTAGACGTCGATGGGGGCGTCGGTGAACAGCTGGGCCACCGTCTGCGCGGGGGCGACCTGGAGGGACTCCACGACCAGCTCCACCCGGTCGTCGCCCAGACCCCACAGCAGCCGCAGGTAGCGCTCGAAGAGCGGGACGTCGTCCGGGCGGGGGACCCAGGCGCCCGGGTGGAACGGGTGGATGGCCTCGTTCCAGGACAGCACGGCGTCGAAGTGGCCGCGCAGCGGCTCGAAGCCCGGCATCTCGTCGAGCGCCGGGGTGGTCTCCGGGATCGCCGAGGTGTTGAACACCAGCAGCACTTCGCGGTCCGCCTCGGGGAAGCAGTCGGAGTCCAGCGCGGCGGCCAGGGTGGCGGCGCCGTACAGCGTGGAGGCGCAGTAGATCCGGGTGGTACGGGACATCAGGCAGCCGCCTTCGCTGTGGTGATCCGGCGCCGCAGCCGCCGCAGCCTGGCGGAACGGCGCAGGTCCATGGTGTCGAGCACGTCGCCGAGGGCGTCCTGCGGCATCCGCTGAATGGCGGCCGCGGTGAGCGACCGCAGCTGCTTGGCGACGGCCGGCTCCCACTTGGACTCGTCGGAGAGGTGGTGATCGATGATCGCGCAGTAGGTCCGCACCGCCTTCGGCAGCAGCCGGGCGGCGTCCGGGTCCGCCGCGGTCTCCTCGATCACCTGGTCGAAGGCGCGGATGAAGTCGAGCTGGCGGGCGTCGCCGATCTGGGTCAGCGAGGAGGCCACCCCGCGCCGGTAGAACACGCCGAGCAGGCTCACCACGGCGAACGACTCCGCCTCGCGGTGCAGTTTCCAGATCCACGGCCGGTCCTCGGCGGTGCGCAGCCCGTCCGTGAAGTGCAGCAGGCCCCGCTCCAGCAGCCGCCGGTGGTAGGCGCCGGCCCACGCGTAGGCGTAGTCGACGGAGGTCGTGCGGTTGGCCGGCAGGATCGCCTCGCGCGGGTCGAGCACCTCCCGGCGGCGCCCGTGCGGGACCCGGTGCACCGTCCGCGCGCGGGCGGTGGCCTGCACGTGGTCGGTCCGGACGAAGTCGCAGCCCAGTTCCTCGATCGCGTCGACCAGGCGCGTCAGGTAGCCGGGGGCCAGCCAGTCGTCGCCGTCCAGGAACGTCAGGTACTCGCCGCGCGCCGCGTCCAGGCCGGTGTTGCGCGCGGTGGCGAGCCCTCCGTTCTGCTCATGACGGACGAGGCGCACCTGGGCGACCCCGGAGAGTTCCTCGGCCGCACGCTCCAGAATGGCCGGAGTTTCGTCCGTCGAACGGTCGTCGACCAGGATGAACTCGAAATCCGGGCGGGCGTTCAGGCGAAGACTTCTGAGGGTGTCCGGCGCGTATTGCTGGACGTTGTAGAACGGCACGATCACGGAAAGCTTTGGCACCCGAGAAACCCTAGGAGGGTGCCCGGCTGCGGAACTTTCCGGTGGGCGTACAGGGGATGAACTCGACGTGTCGGAATGGTGCATCCCGTGTTCTTGAGCGCGTTTGACGAGCCAGTTCGGTTCCAGGCGGGCTGTTGTTAACTCTTTGTTGAGATGTGGTTGGGCCATTCCTGGGAATTGCTTCCTAGCGTCTTCGTCGTGCCACCAAGTACACCGAAGCCCACGCGAATCGCCGTGCTCGCGGACTCAGACACCCGCTGGAAATGGGGTGCCCTGACCGCGGCGCGGATCGCCCCGGGCCCGACCATGGAAACCGCCTCGGCAGACGGGGCGCAAGCCGGCCCGGAGCTGGACGGGTTCCTGCTGCGCGGCCGGTCCACGCCGACCGCGCGCCAGCTCGCCGAGGTCGGCGTGCGCGCCGACTCGCTGCGGGAGGTCACGGCCGTCGAGTTCCTGCGCACCATGGCCGAAGAGGAGTACGACGTCGTCGTGCTCGCCCTCGTCGGCGGCGGCGTGCAGGCGGTGCTGCACGGCCTGAAGCGGGTCTGGGAGGGTCGCGCCAGGCGTCCCGTCGTCGTCACCGGCTACGTCGGCGTCGTCTACGAGAAGCTCGCCGACGGTCTGCTGCTGCGGCACGGCGCGGACCTGGTGCTCGCCAACTCCCGCCAGGACGCGGAACGTTTCCGCGCGGTCTACGAGGGAGTGGGCGCCGACGCCTCGTCGGTGACGGAGGTGGCGCTGCCGTTCCTCGGCGGAGCCGCCTACGACGGCGGCCGCGACTCGGCCGCGGAGCCGGAACACCGGCCGCACACCGTGGTGTTCGCCGCCCAGCCGTCCGTGCCGGACAACCGGCGGGACCGCACCTACCTGCTGGAGCGGCTGGTCCGGCACGCCCGCCTGCACCCCGAGCGCGAGGTGCTGCTCAAGCTGCGCTCCAAGCCCGGCGAACACACCACCCACATCGAGGAACTGCCCTACCAGAAGCTGGCGCAGCGGTTCGAGCTGCCCGCCAACTTCCGCCTGGTGTACGGCAACATGGGCGAGGTCCTGGACCGCACCGACCTGCTGGTCACGATCAGTTCGACGGCCGCGCTGGAGTCCCTGCACCGCCGCATCCCGACCGTGGTCCTCACCGACCTGGGCGTGCGCGAGGCGCTCGGCAACCACCACTTCGTCGGATCCGGCTGCCTCGCCTCCTGGGACCAGCTCGACGCCGGGCACCGGCCGGAGGCCGACCAGGAGTGGGTGGCACGGCAGGGCGTCGCCTCCGGCGGAGGGGCGTACGCCACCGCCTTCGACGCGGCCCGCGAGCGCGTCGCCAAGCTGCTCGCCCAGCCCGCCGGGCTGCCCCCGCTGACCCCGTACTACACGCCCGCGACGGCGCCCGGCTACCTGCCCGGCATCCTCGCCCGCCACCACCTCGGCCCGGACGGCAGCCCGCTGCCCGGCGCGCCCGCCGCCGACCGCGAGCCGGGCCCGGTCCGGCAGATCGTGCGCCGCGCGGCGCGCGGCGCCTACCGGCACGGGGTGCAGCGCGTGGCGCCCGTCATCCGGCGGATGGGCGAGCTGTGAGCCGCCCCACCGGGCGGGCCGTGAGCCGCCCCACCCCATCCCGAGGAGCAGAACCCATGTCCAGTCCGCAAGCGGGACACGGCGCGACGGTGCGCCGGGTGCTCGCGGTGATCCCCGCGCGGGGCGGCTCCAAGGGCGTGCCCGCGAAGAACCTCGCCCCCGTCGGGGGCGTGCCGCTGGTGGCGCGGGCGGTGCGCGAGTGCCGGGCCGCCCGCCTGGTGACGGACGTCGTGGTGTCCACGGACGACCAGGCGATCGCCGCCGCCGCCCGCGAGGCCGGCGCCGAGGTCGTGCTGCGGCCCGCCGCCATCGCCGGCGACACGGCGACCTCCGAGGCGGCCGTGCTGCACGCCATGGACGCCCACGAGGCCCTGCACGGGGCCCGCGTGGACGCGGTCCTGCTGGTGCAGTGCACCAGCCCCTTCCTGGTCCGCGAGGACATCGACGGGGTGGCCGGCGCGGTCGTCCACAACGGCGCCGACACCGCGGTGACCGTGGCGCCGTTCCACGGGTTCGTCTGGCGCGACGCCGACGACGCCGTCGACCCCGTCGAGGCTCTCGACGCGGCCGGTCCGTCCGGCGCACGCGGCGGCTACGGCGTCAACCACGACAAGTCCTACCGCCCGCGCCGCCAGGACCGCCCCCAGGACCTGCTGGAGACCGGCGCCGCCTACGCGATGGACGCCGCCGGCTTCCGCGAGCACCGGCACCGCTTCTTCGGCCGCACGGAACTGGTGCGGACCGACCCCGCGCGGGTGCTGGAGATCGACGACCCGCACGACCTGGCCCGCGCCCGCGCCCTCGCGCCGCTCTTCGACGCGGAGCGGCCCGGCGCGCTGCCGGCCGCCGACGACATCGACGCCGTCGTCCTGGACTTCGACGGCACCCAGACCGACGACCGGGTGCTGATCGACGCCGACGGAAAGGAGTTCGTCTCCGTGCACCGCGGGGACGGGCTGGGCATCGCCGCCCTGCGCAGGAGCGGGCTGAAGATGCTGATCCTCTCCTCGGAGCAGAACCCGGTCGTCGCCGCCCGGGCCCGGAAGCTGAAGCTCCCGGTCCTGCACGGCATCGACCGCAAGGACCTCGCCCTGAAGCAGTGGTGCGAGGAGCAGGGCATCGCGCCCGAGCGCGTGCTCTATGCCGGAAACGACGTCAACGACCTCCCGTGCTTCGCCCTCGTCGGCTGGCCCGTGGCGGTCGCGAACGCCCACGACGTCGTGCGCGGCGCCGCACGCGCGGTCACCACCGTCCCCGGCGGTGACGGCGCGATCCGGGAGATCGCCAGCTGGATCCTCGGCCCCTCTCTCGATTCCCTCGACAAGTAAGGAAAGTCCCCGCCATGAGCACCCACTCCCGTCTGCGCACGTTCGGCTCGCGTGAGGTCGGCCCGGGCCGCCCCGTCTACATCTGCGGCGAGATCGGCATCAACCACAACGGCGACCTGGACAACGCCTTCAAGCTGATCGACGTGGCCGCCGAGGCCGGCTGCGACGCCGTGAAGTTCCAGAAGCGCACCCCCGAGATCTGCACCCCGCGCGACCAGTGGGACATCGAGCGCGACACCCCCTGGGGCCGGATGACGTACATCGACTACCGCCACCGGGTCGAGTTCGGCGAGGACGAGTACCGGCAGATCGACGAGTACTGCAAGGAGAAGGGCATCGACTGGTTCGCGTCCCCGTGGGACACCGAGGCGGTCGCCTTCCTGGAGAAGTTCGACCTGCCCGCCCACAAGGTCGCCTCCGCCTCCCTCACCGACGACGAGCTGCTGCGCGCCCTGCGTGGCACCGGCCGCACGGTCATCCTGTCCACCGGCATGTCGACGCCGCGGCAGATCCGCCACGCGGTGGAGGTGCTCGGCAGCGACAACATCCTCATGTGCCACGCCACCTCGACCTACCCGGCGAAGGCCGACGAGCTGAACCTCCGCGTGATCAACACGCTGGAGAAGGAGTACCCGAACGTCCCGATCGGCTACTCCGGCCACGAGACGGGCCTGCAGACCACGCTGGCCGCCGTCGCCCTCGGCGCCACGTTCGTCGAGCGCCACATCACCCTCGACCGCGCCATGTGGGGCTCCGACCAGGCCGCCTCCGTCGAGCCGCAGGGCCTCACCCGCCTGGTGCGCGACATCCGCACCATCGAGGCGTCCCTCGGCGACGGCGTCAAGAAGGTCTACGACTCCGAGCTCGGCCCGATGAAGAAGCTGCGCCGCGTCTCCGGCGTGGTCGCCGAGGCGGAGATCGCCGCCGCCGCGGGCGAGCCGGTCGCGGTCTGACGGTCCGGGCGACACCAACCAGGGGAACGGTCACACGCCGATGAGCCGCCGCGCCGGATCCGCCGGCCACTCCACTCTCGCGTTCGTCGAGAGCCCGGTACAGCTGCTGAACGTGCTGGAGTGGGCGCACGCCCACGCGCCCGGCGCGGAGCTCACCCTCGTCGTGCTGTCCCCGACCGACCCGATGACCCGCGGCCAGTTGCGCCGGATGGCCGAACTCGCCCGCGAGGAGGGCCACGAGGTCCGCTGGGAGGAGGCCAGGGGCGGCCCGGCGGCCCCGTTCCAGACGATCGGCGGCCTGGCCGGCCTGCTCCGCCGCGCCGACCGCATCGTGCTGGGCGACCCCTTCTCCCGGTACGTGCAACTGCTGCTGACGATCACCAGGGCCCCCGCCCTCGTCGTGGTGGACGACGGCACGGCCACCATGGAGTTCGTCGCCCAGCTCGCCCGTGGCGAACGCCTGGTGCGCTGGCACCGCAAGGGCGGCCGCCCCGGCCCCCGGGACCTGCTCTTCGCCCCGGTCTCCTCCTCGGCCCGCCGGCGCCTGACGCCGGGCGGGAACCGTCAGGTGGAGATCTTCTCCGCCATGCCGGTGGACGAGCGGCCGGACGGGGTGACGGTGACGGCGAACGACTTCGCCTGGACCCGCGCCCGCTTCGGCCCGCCCCGCATCACCAAGGGCGCCGACATGGTGGGCACCTCCCTGGTGGAGACCGGCGTGGTCGACGCCGGGCGCTACCTGGAGGCGGTGCGCACCCTGGCCAAGGCGCACGGCGCCACCCGCTACTTCGCGCACCGGCGCGAGAGCACCGAGAAACTGCACCGGCTGGTGCTGGAGACCGGCCTGGAGGTCGTCCGCCCGGACCTCCCACTGGAGCTGATCGCCCGCCGCGGCCCGGTCGGCCGCACGATCCTCAGCTTCCCCTCCACGGTCGTCCACACCCTGCCCCTCGCCCTGGCCGGCACCCCGGTCCGGGTCGCCGTCTGCGACATAGACCCGGCCTGGCTCACCGACCGGGCCTCCCCCCGGGCCCAGGGCTTCCTGTCCGGCGTGACGGACACCGCCCGCGACGTCCACCGCCTGTCGGCCGTCACCGCCGTCTGACCCGACACGCGGCCCCCGCCCCACCCCGGCCCGGTTCGGCGGTCAGTGCGGTGTGGGCGTGGGCGGCTTGCGGGCCAGTACGAACGCACGGGGGCGGGTCTCCTCGCCGTCCGGCTCGCGCAGCGCGCGGGTCGTCGGGCGCAGGCCCGCCGAGGCCAGGTGGCGGGCCACCGTCTCGGGTGTGCGCCAGTAGTAGTCCAGGCCGATCTCCCGGCCGAAGCGCTCGGTGAGGCGCATCCGGCCCTCCTCGTCGCCGGACTGGAAGCCGAGCAGCACGTGCCCGCCGGGCATCAGCACCCGGTGGAACTCGGCGAACGCCCTCGGCAGGTGCTCGTCCGGCACGTGGATGACCGAGTACAGGGCGAGGACCCCGCCCAGCGTCTCGTCCGGCAGGTCCAGGCGCAGCGTGGAACCCACGTGGAAGCGCAGCTCCGGATGCGCCTGGCGGGCCAGCGCCACCATGCGCGGCGAGACGTCCACCCCGAAGACCGGCACGCCGAGCGCGTGCAGCCGCGCGGTGACGTGCCCGGGGCCGCTGCCGACGTCGGCGACCGGAGCCGTTCCGGCGGCCCGCACCAGCTCGGCGAAACCGGTGAACAGCGCCCGGTCCAGGGGGTGGTGGGCCAGGCTGTCCGGGTGCAGCTCGGCGTAGGTGTCGGCGATCTCGTCGTACGAGGTCCGGGCGGCGTGGATGAAGTCGGGGGTGTCGTCGTTCACGGGGCCGGACCCTAGCCCCGGCGCCCGGCGCGTGTCCGGCGGTTCACCGGCCCGGCACCGGCTGTTCGCGGGGACCGCCGCGCTCATGGACGCCCGGCGCGGGGGTATGCGGTCACGTGTGCCGGGTGGCTGTGCGCCGTGGCCGTGCGCCGCGTGGCCGTATCCGTGCGGCCCGTGCGGGGGTACCCGTGTGGCGGTGTGCCGTCGGGCCGATCGCCGTGTGGTCGTGCGCGCCGCGTGGCCGGGCCGTCACGCGGTGGGTGACGGTCCCGACAGGTGAACAAACGCGCCGTGCTGGAGCGGAGCGTGGTATGCGTAGAGAAAGGAGTGGTTTACCCACCTCCACCGAATCCCATGCGCCGAGGAACGAGATTTTCTTCGTCTGACGGGCTGAAGTTTGTTGATCGAGGCTCGGTCGGCCGCCCCGGCGTCCTACCCTTCAGAGGGTGAAGCAACTGATGTCACTGGAGTCCGAAGTCGATCTGCCGGCCGCGGAAGCGCTGCTTCCCGGCACGCTGCCCGAGCCGCTGCGTGCCGAACTCATTGCGTTCCGGCGCGACTTGCACATGCACCCGGAGCTCGGCAACCAGGAGTTCCGCACGACCGCCGCGATCAAGGCACGGCTGGAGAAGGCCGGGCTGCAGCCGCGTGTGCTCGCCGGCGGGACCGGACTCGTCTGTGACATCGGCCATTGGACCGGCGACCGCCCCGCGCTCGCGCTGCGGGCCGACATCGACGCGCTGCCCATCCCGGACACCAAGACCGAGTGCGCCTACCGCTCCACCGTGCCCGACCGCGCGCACGCCTGCGGGCACGACGTGCACACCACCGTGGTGCTCGGCGCCGGCCTCGTGCTGGCCGAGCTGCACCGGCAGGGCCGGCTGCCGCAGCCGGTCCGGCTGATCTTCCAGCCCGCCGAGGAGGTGCTGCCGGGCGGCGCCGCCGACGCCATCGAGTGGGGGGCGCTGGAGGGAGTGGGCCGGATCGTCGCCGTGCACTGCGACCCCCGCGTGGACGCCGGCCGGATCGGGCTGCGCACCGGCCCCATCACCTCCGCCTGCGACCGGCTCGAGGTGTCCCTGGACGGTCCCGGCGGCCACACCGCCCGGCCGCACCTGACCACCGACCTGGTCACCGCCGCCGCCCGCGTCGCCACCGACGTGCCCGCGCTGGTCTCCCGCCGCGTCGACAGCCGCAGCGGCCTCGCCGTGACCTGGGGCCGTATCGAGTCCGGCCACGCCCCGAACGTCATCCCGCAGCACGCGGAGCTGTCCGGGACGGTGCGCTGCCTCGACCTCGCCACCTGGCGGCAGGTGCCGGACGTCGTCGTCGCCGCCATCGACGAGGTCGCCAACCTGCACGGCGCCAAGTCGGAGATCAACTACGTGCGCGGTGTCCCGCCGGTGGTCAACGACCAGGCCGTCACCGACCTGCTGCGGCACGCGATGGCCGCCCGGCGCGGCCCGGACGCCGTGGAGGGCACCGAACAGAGCCTGGGCGGCGAGGACTTCTCCTGGTACCTGGAGCACGTGCCCGGTGCGATGGCCCGTCTCGGCGTGCGGCCCCCGGGCGAGCGGACCGTGCGCGACCTGCACCAGGGCGACTTCGACGTCGACGAGTCGGCGATCACGGTGGGCGTGGAGCTGTTCACGGCGGCCGCCCTCCTGGACGCGACGGAACGCTGAACCCCCTCCGAACCCTCTCCGAAGGGACCGCTGAGACCCCTCTGACCTGAGGGGTTCTCCGCGGTCGACGCCGGTTCCAGCCGGTCGACGCCGGTTCCCGCCGGCCCCCGCGACGCCCGCGCGGCCACCCGGCCGGCCCGCGCAATGGGCCGGACGTCCCTGCTCCGGGGACGTCCGGACCCCCGGCGCAACATGTCCGTAAGCCATTTGTGAACAGACCGCAACGGTCGCCGCGGCAGCCGCAGACCCTCAGTTCAGACGCTGTTTGCCTCGAATCGATAACGGCTTCCGGAGAGGTCTCTTTCCGACATCTACGCGCGTTACGATGCCGCGAAGCCGACGCCGCCGGGGCGTCTCGGCTCGGGCACTGGCATGGTGCTCACAACAAGCGCCGACATGGCGCTCAGGTCAGGTGAAGGAGCCTCCCGTGCGCCGGGTAGCCAAGCTTTCCGCTGCGTGCATCGCCACCGCAGCCCTCGCACTGTCTGCCACTGCCTGTGGCAGCACCTCCTCCGAAAACGGCAGCGACAAGTCGTCCTCCTCCTCCGACGGCGGCAAGGGCGGCGTCAAGATCGGCCTCGCCTTCGACGTCGGCGGCCGCGGCGACCGTTCCTTCAACGACTCCGCCGCGCGTGGCGCCGACCAGGCCAAGGCGGAGTTCAAGGGTTCGATCAAGGAGCTGACCGCCAAGACCTCCGACACCGAGGCCGACCGTGAGCAGCGCCTGACCGACCTGGCCGACGCCGGCTACAACCCGATCATCGGTGTCGGCTACGCCTACGCCACCTCGATGACCAAGGTCGCCGCGAAGTACCCGAAGGTCAGCTTCGGCATCGTCGACTCGGTCGTGGACGCCAAGAACGTCGACAGCATCACCTTCACCGAGGAGCAGGGTTCCTACCTGGCCGGTGTCGCCGCGGCGCTGAAGACCAAGAAGGACCACGTCGGCTTCATCGGCGGCGTCGACAACCCGCTGATCAAGAAGTTCGAGGCGGGCTACGTCCAGGGCGTCAAGGACACCAAGCCCAAGGTCAAGGTCGACACCCAGTACCTGAGCCACGGCTCGGACACCTCCGGCTTCGCCAGCCCCGACAAGGGCAAGGAGGCGGCGTCCGGCATGCTCGACAACGGCGCCGACGTGATCTACTCGGCGGCCGGCTCCTCCGGCAACGGCGCGATCGAGGCCGTCAGCGGCGTCAAGGGCGCCTGGGCCATCGGCGTGGACTCCGACCAGTACAACATCCCCGGCCTGGCGAAGTACAAGAACTCGATCCTGACCTCGATGGTCAAGAACGTCGACGTCGGTGTCTACGACTTCATCAAGTCCGTCCACGACGGCAAGCCGCTGACCGGCCTCAACAACTACTCGCTCGCCAAGAACGGTGTCTCCCTGGCCACCAGCGGCGGCTTCATCGACGACATAAAGGCCAAGCTGGACGCGGCCCAGAAGAAGATCGTCGACGGCGACATCAAGGTCAAGACCACCCCGTGACCTGACGGTTCCCGCCGGACCGAGGCTCGGCGAGGGGTGTACGACAAGCCCCCGCCGAGCCATAACAATGTGTCAACTCTACGCGTGTAGCACGGAGTTGCCGCGCTAGCGTCGCCGACGCCTGCCTCCCCTTACGCAGCCCCTTTCCCCGAGGAGAGTGCGCCATCAACGCGTCCAGCCCTCCCGCTGCCGTCGAACTGCGCGGCATCACCAAGCGTTTCCCCGGCGTCGTCGCCAACCGCGACATCGACATCACCGTCCGCACGGGCACGGTCCACGCCCTGTGCGGTGAGAACGGCGCCGGCAAGTCCACCCTGATGAAGATCCTCTACGGCATGCAGCAGCCGGACGAGGGCACCATCACGGTGAACGGCGAGCCCGTCACGTTCCACAACCCCGCCGACGCCATCGCCCGCGGCATCGGCATGGTGCACCAGCACTTCATGCTCGCCGACAACCTCACCGTCCTGGAGAACGTCGTTCTCGGCGCGGAGAAGCTGTACGGCATCGGCGCGAAGGCCCGCGCGAAGATCCAGGAGATCTCGGGCGCCTACGGGCTGAACATACGGCCCGACGTGCTCATGGAGGAACTCGGCGTCGCCGACCGCCAGCGCGTGGAGATCCTCAAGGTCCTCTACCGCGGCGCCAGGATCCTCATCCTCGACGAGCCCACCGCGGTCCTCGTGCCGCAGGAGGTCGAGGCCCTCTTCGACAACCTCCGCGACCTCAAGGCCGAGGGGCTCACCGTCATCTTCATCTCCCACAAGCTGGGGGAGGTGCTGTCCGTCGCCGACGAGATCACCGTCATCCGGCGCGGCACTACCGTAGGCACCGTCGAGCCGCACGCCACCACCACCAAGCAGCTCGCCGAGCTGATGGTCGGCAGCGAACTGCCCACCCCGGCGACCGAGGGGTCCCACGTCACCGACGTCCCGGTGCTGAAGGTGGACGGGCTGAGGCTGACGCAGACCGACCTCGACGGCGTCGAGCGCGTCATCCTCGACCAGATCTCCTTCACCATCCACAAGGGCGAGGTGCTGGGCATCGCCGGCGTGGAGGGCAACGGCCAGTCCGAACTGGTCGAGACGATCATGGGTATCCGCACCCCGGACACCGGCACCATCACCCTCGAAGACGCCGACATCTCCCACCTCCCCACCCGCAGACGCCGCGAGGCCGGCGTCGGCTACATCCCCGAGGACCGCCAGCGCCACGGCCTGCTGCTGGAGGCGACGCTCTGGGAGAACCGCATCCTCGGCCACGTCACCGAGGAGCCCAACTCCCGCGGCGGACTGCTCGACCTCAAGGCCGCCCGCGCCGACACCGAGCGCATCGTCGACGCCTACGACGTCCGTACCCCCGGCATCGAGGTGACCGCAGGCTCGCTGTCCGGCGGCAACCAGCAGAAGCTGATCGTCGGCCGGGAGATGAGCCACTCGCCGAAGCTGCTCATCGCCGCCCACCCCACCCGCGGTGTGGACGTCGGCGCCCAGGCGGCGATCTGGGACCACATCCGCGACGCCCGCCGCGACGGCCTGGCCGTGCTGCTGATCTCCGCGGACCTGGACGAGCTCATCGGGCTCTCCGACACCCTGCGGGTGATGTACCGGGGCCGTCTGGTCGCCGACGCCGACCCCGCCACGATCACCCCCGAGGCGCTGGGCTCCGCCATGACGGGTGCGGCCACCGGCCACCTGGAGCACACGGAGGACGACGTCCGATGAAGAAGCTGATCTCACGGATCGACAAGGAGCGGCTGCTCCTCGGCGTCGCGGCGCCGCTGCTGGCGATCGCCGCCGCCCTCGTCGTCACCACCCTGGTGATCCTCGCCACCGGCAAGAACCCGGGCGACGCCTTCAGCGACATGCTGACCTACGGCACCGCCAGCGACAGCCAGGTCTACATCCTCAACAAGGCGACGACGTACTACCTCGCGGGCGTCGCGGTGGCCATCGGCTTCCGCATGAACCTGTTCAACATCGGCGTCGACGGCCAGTACCGGATCGCCGCCTTCGTCGCCGCCGTCCTCGGCGGCGCGCTCACCGCCCCCGGCTGGATCGCCATCCCGCTGATCATCCTGTGCGCCATGGCGAGCGGTGCGCTGTGGGCGGCCATCGCGGGCGTGCTGAAGGTGACCCGGGGCGTCAGCGAGGTCATCTCGACCATCATGCTGAACTCGATCGCCACCGCGATCATCGCCTACCTGCTGCAGCCCGAGCAGCTCGGCCAGCTGGACAAGGCGGGCACCCTGGTGTCCACCAAGCCGCTGCCGGAGTCGTCCTACTTCTTCAGCTTCGACACCGGCCCGGCCGGCGAGCTGTGGGGCTTCATCGTCGTCGCCGTGCTCGTCGGCGTCGCCTTCTGGTTCGTCCTCGGCCGTACCCGGTTCGGCTTCGACCTGCGCACCGTCGGACTGTCCGAGACCGCCGCCGCGGCCAGCGGCGTCAGCGTGAAGAAGATGGTCGCCACCAGCATGGTCATCTCGGGCGCGGTGGCCGGCTTGATCGGCATGCCGACCCTGCTCAACGACAGCCACCAGTTCAGCAACGACTTCCCGGCGGGCATCGGCTTCACCGGCATCGCCATCGCGCTGCTGGGCCGCAACCACCCGATCGGCATCGCGCTCGGCGCCCTGCTGTGGGGCTTCCTGGAGCGCACCACCAACCACCTGGAGTTCCAGGGCTACGACAAGGAGATCCTCGGCGTCATCCAGGGCGTCATCGTCCTGTGCGTCGTCATCGCCTACGAAGTCGTACGCCGCTACGGCCTCCGGCGCCAGCAGCAGCGCGTGGGCGCCGAACTCGCCGCCCAGGCCGCCGCCCCGACCGTGAAGCAGGAGGTGGCGTGATGACTGCCACGATGACCGACACGCCGCCGCCCGCGGCGCCCAAGACCGACGCCGCGGCCGGCGGCTCCGGCCGGACCCTCGGCCGGGTACTCCTGATCGCCGCGGGTGCGCTGGTCCTCCTGGCCGCGGTCCGCGTGCTGACCGGCGCCGACCAGCTCACCTCCGAGGGCCAGGTCAGCGCCGCGCTGGGGCTGGCCGTGCCGATCGGCCTGGCCGGTCTGGCCGGCCTGTGGTCCGAGCGCTCCGGCGTGGTCAACATCGGCCTCGAGGGCATGATGATCCTCGGCACCTTCGGCGCGGGCTGGATCGGCTGGCAGCACAGCCCCTGGCTCGGCCTGCTGTGCGGGATCGGCTTCGGCGTCCTCGGCGGCCTGGTGCACGCCGTCGCCACCGTCACCTTCGGCGTCGACCACATCGTCTCCGGTGTCGCGATCAACCTGCTCGCGCTCGGCACCACCCAGTACCTCGCCAAGCTGTTCTTCGCCGAGGGCAAGGCGGCGGAGGCGGGCGGCAACCCCAAGCAGTCCCCGCCCGCCGAGTCGCTGCCCAACGTCGACGTGCCCGGCCTCTCGGACGCCCTGCACTCCGTCGAGCAGCACCACTGGTTCCTCGTCTCCGACCTGGCCGGCATCCTCGGCGGCCTGGTCACCGACCTGTCCGTGGTGACGCTCATCGCCGTCCTGCTGTTCGTCGGCAGCTGGTGGCTGCTGTGGCGCACGGCGTTCGGTCTGCGGCTGCGCTCCTGCGGCGAGAACCCGGTCGCCGCGGAGTCCCTCGGCGTCAACGTCTACAAGTACAAGTACGCGGCCGTCGCCGTCTCCGGCGGCCTGGCGGGCCTCGGCGGCGCCTTCCTCGCGCTGGTCACCTCGCACATCTACCTGGAGGGCCAGACCGGCGGCCGCGGCTACATCGGCCTCGCGGCGATGATCTTCGGCAACTGGCGGCCCGGCGGGCTGGCGATGGGCGCGGGCCTGTTCGGCTACTCGGACGCGCTGCAGCTGCGCAACGGCGGTGAGACCGTGCACGCGCTGCTGCTCCTGCTGGTGGTCCTGCTCGCCGTGCTGGCCGGGTGGAAGCTGTACCGCAAGGCGCTGTGGCAGGGCGTGGCGAGCGCCGTCACGGCGGTGCTCGTGCTGGTCTGGTACCTGTTCACCGACGAGGTGCCGAGCGACTTCGTGGGCGCCACCCCGTACGTCGTCACCCTGCTGGTGCTGTCGCTGTCCGCGCAGCGGCTGCGGATGCCCAAGGCGGACGGCATGCGCTACCGGAAGGGCCAGGGCAAGTGACCGCGTCACCCGACGTCGACTGGGAGCGGCTGCGGACGCTGGCCCGGGAGGCCATGTCCCGCGCCTACGCCCCCTACTCGGGCTACCCGGTCGGCGTCGCGGCCCTGGTCGACGACGGACGCACGGTCACCGGCTGCAACGTCGAGAACGCCTCGTACGGGCTCGGACTGTGCGCCGAGTGCGGACTGGTCTCACAGCTGCAGAACACCGGCGGCGGCCGCCTGACGCACTTCACCTGCGTCGACGGCCACGGCGAGATCCTGGTCCCGTGCGGCCGCTGCCGGCAGCTGCTGTACGAGTTCGGCGGCCCCGGACTGCTGCTGGAGACACCCCGGGGCATCCTGCCGCTGTCGGAGATGCTGCCCCAGGCCTTCGGCCCGGACCATCTCACCCAGTAACTCCCGTGCGGCCCCTCCGACAGGTGCGGAGGGGCCGCGCACTTCCTGGAACGTCGGAAGGAACACCATGGCCATGGACGCCATCTCCGTCATCCGCACCAAGCGGGACCGCGGCGAACTCAGCGACGAGCAGATCGACTGGGTCATCGACGCGTACACCCGCGGCGAGGTCGCCGACGAGCAGATGTCCGCGCTCGCCATGGCGATCCTGCTCAACGGCATGAACCGCCGGGAGATCGCCCGCTGGACCGCCGCGATGATCGCCTCCGGCGAGCGCATGGACTTCTCCGCGCTGTCCCGCCCGACGGCCGACAAGCACTCCACGGGCGGCGTCGGCGACAAGATCACCCTCCCGCTGGCGCCCCTGGTCGCGGCCTGCGGAGCCGCCGTGCCCCAGCTGTCGGGCCGCGGCCTCGGCCACACCGGCGGCACCCTCGACAAGCTGGAGTCGGTCCCCGGCTGGCGGGCCCTGCTCTCCAACGAGGAGATGCTGCACGTCCTGGACACCACCGGCGCGGTGATCTGCGCGGCGGGCGACGGCCTGGCCCCGGCGGACAAGAAGCTGTACGCGCTGCGGGACGTCACCGGCACGGTCGAGGCGATCCCGCTGATCGCCTCCTCGATCATGTCGAAGAAGATCGCGGAGGGCACCGGCTCACTGGTCCTCGACGTGAAGGTCGGCACCGGCGCCTTCATGCGGACGCTCGAAGATGCCCGTGAACTGGCCTCGACGATGGTCGGCCTGGGCACCGACCACGGCGTGAAGACGGTCGCGCTGCTGACCGACATGTCCACCCCGCTGGGCCGCACCGCGGGCAACGCCCTGGAGGTCCGCGAGTCGGTGGAGGTCCTCGCGGGCGGCGGCCCGGCCGACGTCGTGGAACTGACCCTCGCCCTCGCGCGGGAGATGCTCCAGGCCGCCGGGGTGACCGACGCGGACCCGGCGAAGGCCCTGGCCGACGGCTCGGCGATGGACGTCTGGCGACGCATGATCACCGCCCAGGGCGGCGACCCGGACGCCCCGCTTCCCACCTCTCGCGAGCAGCACGTCATCGAGGCCCCGTCCGCCGGCGTCCTGACCCGCCTCGACGCCTACGACATCGGCATCGCCGCCTGGCGCCTGGGCGCGGGCCGCGCCCGCAAGGAGGACCCGGTGCAGGCGGCGGCGGGCGTCGAGATGCACGCCAAGCCCGGCGACACGGTGACCGCGGGCCAGCCCCTGCTGACCCTGCACACGGACACCCCCGAACGCTTCGAGTACGCGCTCCAGGCGGTGGAGGGGTCGTACGACATCGCGGCGCCGGGCACGGCGTTCACGGCGTCGCCCGTCGTGCTGGAACGTATCGCCTGACCAGGGGATTGCTTGATCGGGTGAACGGGACCGGTGGACCTGCGCCGGTCCCGTTCGGCATGCTGGGATCGGTGACGCACCGATAGGAGACCGCCATGAGCGCACTCACCGTCAGCCAGGATCCCGACCAGAACTGGGACGACCTCGTCCGGTTCTGGGAGGAGATGGAATGGCCTGAGGGCAGCAAGGTGGAGATCATCGAGGGGATCGTCACCGTGTCACCTGCTCCCGCGTTCCGCCACAACGTGATCGCGGCTCGCATTCAGCGTCGCCTGTACTCAGTGATCCCGGAGGACTGGGAGGTCTTCCAGACCCTGGCGATCGCCGTGCCGTCGCGTCTGGGCATGCTGATCCCCGACCTGGTGGTGACTCCCGTGCCCGACAGACCGGAGGCCGACTCCCACATCTCGGCATCCCTCGCGGAACTCGTGGTGGAGGTCACCTCCAAGTCCAACGCCCGGCAGGACCGCGTCAGCAAGCCCGCTGCTTACGCCACCGCCGGCATCCCGCTCTACCTCCTCGTCGACCGTTGGGCTCCAGGAGGCCCCACCACGACGCTCTACGGTGAGCCCAAGGGCGACGTCTACCGTGTCCTGGGAGCAGTGAAGTTCGGCGACCCCATCCGGCTGCCGAAGCCGTTCGACGTGACGATCGACACGGGGGAGTTCCCGGCCGACTGACCGTCATCACAGCGGCGCCGCCACCCCCGCCGGCACCGCGCCGCGATGAGTTCCGTGCGGTCGGCCGGTCTACCGGTGTGTGGACGCCATGACACCCGCCGTACTCGTGCTGCCCGGCCCGCTGACCCGGGACGAGGTGACAGAGCTGTGCGAGCGCGTGCGGGCGCGGCTGGCCGCCGGCGGCGCACGGGCCGTCGTGGTCGACGTCGCCGCGATCGGGCCGCCGGGCCTCGCCGCCGTGGACCTGCTGGCGCGGCTCCAGCTCGCCGCCCGGCGGGCCGGCGGCGGGATCCGGCTGCGGGACCCCGCCCCCGCCTTACAGGCCCTGCTCGACCTGGTCGGGCTCCGCTTCGAGGTGGAGGGGCAGGCCGAACAGTGGGAACCACCGCCGGGTGTCGAGGAAGCAGTGGAACCCGGTGATCCGCCCCTCTGACGTCTCCAGCGCCTGCACGGCCCACGCCGTGAAGCCGCCCTGCTCCGGGTCCGGCTTGTACTGCGCGAACCCGGGCAGCCCGTTGACCTGCACCGGCACCAGGTGCGAGCCGGCGCAGGCGGAGCCCAGCGTCGTCATGAAGCCGGTGATGTCCTCGTGGCCGCGCAGCCACAGGTCGAACGGCGGCATCGTCATGACGGCGTCCTCGTGCAGCAGCGCCGTCAGCGCCGTCATGTCGTACCCCTCGAACGCCGCGACGTAGCGCTCCAGGAGCTTCTGCTGCTCCTCGTCCAGCGGGTCGGAGACCGCCGCGCGGGCGCCGTCGTCGTCCCGCTCGGCGAGCGTCGCCCTGGCGCGCTGCAGCGCGCTGTTGACCGACGCGACCGACGTGCCCAGCAGCTCGGCGACCTCGCTCGCCCGCCAGGCCAGCACCTCGCGCAGGATCAGCACCGCGCGCTGCTTGGGCGGCAGTTGCTGCAGCGCCGCCATGAACGCCAGCCGCACGGATTCCTTGGCGACCGCCGCCTCCGCCGGGTCGTCGGTGGTGGGCAGCACGCGCGCGTCCGGCACGGGTTCCAGCCAGGTGTTGTCCGGGCGCGGGGCGAGCGCCGCCCGGGCCAGCGGCGTCGACTCGGTCAGGTCCATCGGTCTGGCTCGCTTGTTGCCGGCCGTCAGCATGTCCAGGCAGACGTTGGTCGCGATGCGGTAGAGCCAGGAGCGGAGGCTGGAGCGGCCCTCGAACTTGTCGTAACCGCGCCAGGCGCGGACCATCGTGTCCTGCACCGCGTCCTCGGCCTCGAAGGAGGAGCCGAGCATGCGGTAGCAGTAGCCGGTCAGCTCGACCCGGTGCTTTTCCAGCGTGACGTCGAGGTCCGCTGTCGTCGCCGTGCCCTGGCCCATGGTCCACCCACCCCTGTGTGGCATTCCCGTCACGCGCTCGTGCGCCCACTGCTTCGGAAGCTACCGCAGCCCACTGACAACGGCCCCCGGAGCGGGGAACCCGCAGCTCAGAGCGGCAGCGCCCCGAAGGGGCGCGGGGAACTGCGCGACCAGCCACGACGGCGCGGCAGACGGCGGCGCGGCAGACGGCGGACGGTGGACGGCGGACGGCCGATCACCGCCGGCACAGCGCAGCGCCCCGCGGAGCGTTCACGCGGCCACGGGCCGGGTGGCCAGCCGGGCCGCCCGCGTGCCGAGCAGCGTGATCGTCGCGACGCCCGCCACCGCCAGCAGCCCGACCCCGACGGTCCCGGCCCAGCCCGCCGAGTGGAAGGCGACCGCGCCGACCGTGCTGCCGGCGCTGGAGCCGACGTAGTACGCCGACTGGTACAGCGCCGACGCCTGGGCGCGGCCGGTCGTGGCCGTCCTGCTGACCGCCGAGGAGGCGACCGCGTGGCCCGCGAAGAAGCCGGAGGTGATCAGCACCAGCCCCAGCAGCACCAGCGGAACCGACTGCGCCAGGGACACCACCAGGCCCGCCGCCGTCGTGCCGCCCGCCAGGTACAGGGCGCCGCGGCGGCCCAGGCGGCCCACCAGCCGGCCAGCCGTGGACGCGGACACCGTGCCGACCAGGTACACCAGGAAGATCGAGCCGATGATGCCCTGCGGCAGCCCGAACGGCTCTGCCGTCAGGCGGTAGCCGATCACCGTGTAGACGCCGCCGAACACCGTCATGAACAGGGCGCCGATGGCGTACAGCCGGCGCAGCAGCGGGTTCGACAGGTGCTCGCGGACCGTGCCGGCCAGCACCCGCGGCCGCAGCGAGCCCGCCGTGAAGTGCCGGGGCGCCGGCAGCAGCAGCCGGAAGGCCACCGCGCAGAAGACCGCGACCACGCCGATCACGCCCACCGCGACCCGCCAGCCCCACACCTGCGCGACCCAGCCGGTGATGACCCGGCCGCTCATCCCGCCGACGCTGTTGCCCGCCACGAACAGACCGATCGCCGTCACCAGGGCCCGGGGGCGGACCTCCTCCGCGAGGTACGCGGTCGCGGACGCCGGCAGGCCCGCCAGCGCCGCGCCCTGCAGCGCCCGCAGCGCGACCAACGCCGGCAGCGAGGGCGCGAAGGGGACCAGCAGCCCGACGGTCACCGCGACCGCCAGCGACGCCGTCATGACCGTACGCCGTCCGAACCGCTCCGACAGGGCGCTCATCGGCAGCACGAACAGCGCGAGGCCACCGGTCGCCGCCGCCACCGTCCAGCTCGCCTCGCTCGCCGCCACCCCGAGGTCGTCGGAGATCAGCGGCAGCAGGGCCTGCGTGGAGTACAGCAGCGCGAAGGTCGCCACACCGGCGAGGAACAGCGCGAGGCTCATCCGGCGGTAGCCGGGCGCGCCCGGGGTCAGACGGGAGTCGGAGACGGTGGCGGACGGGACGGCGCCCACGGTGGTGGACGCCCCGGTACTGGCGGGAGACATGCCTCGAACGTACGGAGGTTCCCGCTCATCCGTCCAATGCATGGAATCGGCATAATCGTTCCCATGCCGCATCAGTACAGCTCATCGAGGCGCCTGTCACCGTCCGGTGACACAGAAGACATCGTCGCGCTGCTCGCCCCGCGCCTCGTCCACTTCGCCGGCGTGGCCCGCACCGAGCACGTGACCCGCGCCGCCCAGGAGATGCAGGTCCCCCAGTCCACCCTGTCGCGCGCGATGGTCCGCCTGGAACAGGACCTGGGCGTGGAACTGTTCGCCCGCCGCGGCCGCACCGTCGCCCTGACCCCGGCCGGCCGTACCTTCCTCGGCTCCGTGGAACGCGCCCTCGCCGAGATCGGGCGCGCCGCCGACGAGGTCCGCGCCGACGCCGACCCCGCCACCGGCAAGGTCGCCTTCGGCTTCCTGCACACGATGGGCGCGGAGACGGTCCCGGGTCTGATCCACGCGTTCCGCGCCGACCATCCCCGGGTCCGCTTCAGCCTGGTGCAGAACTACGGCGAGGCGATGCTGGAGAAGCTGCGCGCCGGGGAACTCGACCTGTGCCTGACCTCCCCGGTGCCGGACGCCCCCGACCTGGTCGCCCGGCGCCTGGACGAGCAGAAGCTGCGCCTGGTCGTCCCCGCCGACCACCGCCTGGCCACCCGCCGGCGCGTCCGTCTCGCCGAGGCGTCCGAGGAGGCCTTCGTCACCCTGGAGACCGGCTACGGTCTGCGCCGCATCACCGACGACCTCTGCCAGGAGGCGGGCTTCAAGCCCCGTATCGCCTTCGAGGGGGAGGAGACCGAGACCCTGCGGGGGCTGGTGGCGGCGGGACTGGGCGTCGCCCTGCTGCCGCCACCGGCCGTCCCCCGTCCGGGAGTCGTCGAGCTGACGGTGACCGCGCCGAGGGCGGCGCGGGAGATCGGGGTGGCCTGGCTGGACGGCCACCCCGACACACCGCCCGTGGCGGCGTTCAAGAAGTTCCTGCTGTCGAGGAGGGGCAGCCTGCTCCCGGCCTGACCCGGCGCCGCACCCGCGCCGGTCACCATCCACCGGCTGGATACGCGGGATCAGTGAGTCCAATGGTGCGAGGGGTAGGCAACGGGACCGATGTGACCCAGAGTGTGCACGTCCTGACGCCCCTCTTCCCTGCGGGCGTACCCCTCGGCGCACCGGTACTCCGCGATATGGCACGGCCACGGCGGCAGCCCGCCGTGCACCCCGTCCTGCCCGCGTGGAGGCCTCACGTGCCCGGATTCACCTACCCACCCGCACCCGCCGGCGGTTTCGCCGTCCGGGGCACCGAGCCCGTGCCCGAGACCAGGGGCGGCCTGCGGGTGGCGCTCCTGATGGCCGGCAGCAGCCTGCCGGTCCTCGCCGCGGTGCTGCTCGCCCCGGGACTGCCGGACCTCCAGGACAGTTTCGGCACGGTGCCCGGCGCGGGCACGCTGGTCCCGCTGATCCTGACGGTCCCCGCGCTCGCGGTCGCCCTGCTGGCCCCGCTCGCGGGTGTCGTGATCGACCGGCTGGGACGCAAACCGCTGCTGGTCGTCGCGACCGTCCTGTACGCGGTGTTCGGCACCGCGCCGCTGTGGCTGGACTCGCTGCGCGCCATCGTGATCAGCCGTGCCCTGCTCGGCGTCGCCGAGGCCGTCGTCATCACCTGCTGCACCACACTGATCGGCGACCACTGGACCGGCCGGGTCCGCGACCGGTACCTGGCCCTGCAAGCGGTGTGCGCCACCGTCTCCGCCACCGCCTTCTTCATCCTCGGCGGCGTCATGGGCGCCTCGGGCTGGCGTTCCCCGTTCCAGCTCTACGCGGTCGGGCTGCTGCTCGCCCCGGCGATGGCCGTGTTCCTGCCCGCGCGCGGGCAGGAGGCGGCCGGGTACGAGGAACCCGCCGCCGGGCGGCGGCCGTCCTCGACGGGGCGGCTGCTGGGCATCTGCGTGCTGTCGGTGTTCGGCGGCCTCGTCTTCTACGCCGTCCCCGCGGAGACGGCCTACCTGGTGAACGGCCTCGGCGTGCAGTCCAGCGGCATCATCGGTCTCATCACCGCGATCGCCAGTGCCGCCTCCGTCACCGGAAGCGTCATCTTCGCCTCGATGGTCGGCCGGCCGGAGCGCAGACTGCCGGTGATCTTCCTGCTGTGCGGGGTCGGGTTCGTGGCCATCGGCCTGGCCCACGACTTCGCGGTGCTGATCCTGGGCACCTTCCTCAACTGCCTGGGCACCGGTCTCCTGCTGCCCTCGCTGCTGACCTGGGCGATGTCCGGGCTTGAGTACCGCAACCGGGGCCGGGGCACCGGTCTGTGGACCGCGTCGTTCTTCCTCGGGCAGTTCCTCGGCCCGCTCGTCCTCGCCTTCCTGGAGTCCAGGACCGGAGGCCTGGCCGCCGCCGTCGGCAGCCTCGGCCTCGCCTCGGCGGCGGTGGCGATCCTGCTGCTGCCCCTCCTCCGCCGACCGAGGGCCGCCCAGGAGACCGGGCGGGCCTGACGCGACACCGGCGGCCCGCCGGACGGGCGCGGTTCCCCGTGCCGTCGACGCAGGTGGTCTCGGCGGTCGGCGTACTGCATTCCAAGATGTCATCTCGTCTATTGACTCGCCTGGTGGCCGCTCCTAGGGTGAAGGCACTTCTTGAAAGGACGGGACCGCATGAGGCCAGTCGCCCTGATCGGCGCCTTGCTCGTGTCGTGTGCCGGCCGCCGGACCTATGACGAACCGCTCAGGTACTCCCCGCCCCGGGAAGGACTGCGCCCCGGCACGGCTGTCGGCGTACCTCAGACCCCCTTCTGAGGTCCCGCGTCGCAGCGCGACGCACCCGCTGCCGCGCCGACGTCCTCGGCGTCCGCGTGCCATGGCCGACACGGACAGGGCCGTTCCAGCCCCGCCATCACCTTCGCGAGGAGTGCATCACCGTGACCACCACCGCCCCCGTCGAGCAGATCCCCGGGCCGTCCGCCTGGCGCGGCGACGAGCTGTCGAAATCCACCGAGTGGATCTACGTCCTCAGTGACGCCGAGCGCGCCGAACTGGAGGAACTGGGACGGCGTTTCGTCGCCGACGACCCGGACCTGCGCACCGTCACCGCCGCCGACTACCCCTTCGACGCCTGCCGCGCCCTCAACGAGGAGTGCGCCCGCCAGATGGACGCCGGCCGCGGCTTCATCCTGGTACGCGGCCTGCGCACCGAGGAGTACGGCGACACCGTGGCCGGGGCCATCTTCTTCGTCATGAGCCTCCACCTCGGCCGGCCGATCGGGCAGAACCAGCGCGGCGACCTGCTCGACCACGTGATCGCCACGTCGAACAAGACGCTGGACGACGAGGGCGCGCTGCCCTCCCGGGTACGGGACCGGCTGCCGTTCCACTCCGACAGCTCCGACGTCGTCGCCCTCATGTGCCTCCAGGGCGCCAAGGAAGGCGGGGCGTCCAGCCTGGTCAGCGGGACGACCATCTACAACGAGATGCTGCGCCGCCGGCCGGACCTCGCGCCGCGGCTCTTCGACACCTACCACTGGGACTGGCGGCGCCAGGACCCCGACTCCCCGGAACCGACCTACACCTCGCCGATCCTCAGCTACGTCGACGGCGTCTTCAGCACCTACGCGGGCAGCACGATGATCTTCAGCGCCCAGGGGTATCCGGGGGTCCCGCAGCTGACGCCCGAGCAGATCGAGGCGATCAACCTGTTCGACGAGATCTCGCAGGAACCCGGCCTGCCGATCGACATGGACTTCCAGCCGGGGGACGTCCAGTGGCTGCTCAACTACGCCGCCCTGCACTCGCGCACCAGCTACGTCGACCACCCGGAGCCGGAGCGCCGCCGCCACCTGCTGCGCATGTGGCTCAAGCGTGACGTCGGCCGCCCGCTGGCCCCCAGGTTCGGCAAGCACGTCGTCGTCCTCGGTGAGCCCAGCACGCCGCTGCTGCCCGGCGGCCGGTTCCGTATCGCCGACGCCGTCACGGTCAACGACGACTGGGGGGCGTGACGCCGCCACGGCAGACGCACACGACAGACAGCCGCCGCAGCCTGCCTCAGCGGGCCGCGGCGGCTGTCCGCCGTACGGCGGTCACTCAGATGTTCCGCTCCGCCAGGCCGTCGATCTCCGCCCGGTACGGCATGGCGGTCGACGCTCCGGACCGCTGCACGGAGAGCGCCGCCGCGCACGACGCCCAGGCGAGCGCCTCGGGCATCGGCCTGCCCTCGCCCAGCGCCACGGACAGGGCGCCCACGAACGTGTCGCCCGCCCCGGTCGAGTCGACGGCCGTCACCTGCGGCGCGGGGACCGTGATCCGCCCGGCGGTCCGGGAGGCGTAGAGGCTGCCCGCCGAACCCAGTGTGATCACCACTTCCGGGACCTGCTCCAGCAGGGCGTCGGCCGCGTCGTACGGATTCGTGCTGCCGGTGAGCGCGGCGGCCTCGTGCTCGTTCGGGACGAGGAGGTCGGTCGCGGCGAGCAGCGCGGCGGGCAGCGGCCGGGCGGGCGCGGGGGTCAGGACGGTGCGCACGCCGTGCCCGCGGGCGGCCTCGGCGGCGGCCAGGACGCCCTCCAGCGGGGTCTCCAGCTGGAGCAGCAGCGCGTCGGCCCCCGCGATGACGGCCTCGTCGCGCGGGGTGAGGGCCGTGACGGCGGCGTTGGCGCCGGGCACGACGACGATCGCGTTGCCGCCCTCGTCGTCGACCACGATGTGCGCCGTACCGGACGGGCCGTCGACCGTGCGCAGCGCTCCGGTGTCCACACCCGACTCCTCCAGCGCGGCCCGCAGGCGGTCGCCGAAGGCGTCGGCGCCCACCGCGCCGATCATCGACACCGAGCCGCCGGCACGGGCCGCCGCCACCGCCTGGTTGGCGCCCTTGCCGCCGGGCACCGTGCGGAACTCCCGTCCCGCCACCGTCTCCCCGCGCGCCGGTGCCTTCGCGACGTACGCGACCAGGTCCATGTTCGTGCTGCCGAGCACGGCGATGGTGGAGCCGCTGGTCCGGATACCGTCCATCCGTCCGCCCACTTCCTTCGGGGCGCTCACGGCGCCCTTGAATGAGATCGTTCCACTGAGATCGTTCGCTGGTGAACTCCTCGGCGGCGCCCCCGAGACGCCCCGGCAACGCCCCGGGACGCACGAGAGGCGCCCCCGAGACGCACCGGCGACGCACCGGAGACACCCCCGAGAGGCACCGGCGACGCACCGAAGGCGCCCCCGAGCCGTGCCGAAGGCGCCCCCGGGACGCACCGGAGGCGTCCCGGCTACGCGGGCAGCTCGCCGAGCAGCCGCCGGTACACCCGCGCGTACGCCTCCAGCCGCGCCAACGACAGCGCGTCGCGGCGCGGATCACCGTCGGCCGGCCGCGCCTGCGGGCCGAGGCGTACGGTGTCGACGCCGCGGGCGCGCAGTTCCACGCCGTCGGTGGACCCGGTCCAGCCGCTGATCGGCGGCGGCGGTGCGCCGAACTCGTCGTGCCAGGCGGCCCGGGCCGCGGTCACCACGGGCGCGTCGGCCGGAGTGGCCGCGGCTGCCGCGACCGGCTCGGCCTCGACGTCGACCGCGCAGTCCCGCAGTGCCGACCGCGCGCACCGCGCCCGCAGCCGGCCGGCCAGCTCGCCGGCCAGCGCGGCCGGTTCCACCGGGTCACCGGCGACCACGTACAGGTCGATCCGTAGTTGGGCGGGCAGCAGGTCCGGCTTTTCCGGCCACCCCCCGCCGATCGCGCCGACGCCGCACGCCCGGCCGGTCTGCCCCTGCCTCGGGTCGGCGGCCAGGTAGGCCTCGCGCCAGCGGGCCAGTTCGTCCAGCACGACGCCCGCCTCGGCGACGACTCCGCCGGGCGGTGTGGCGGACTCCGGCAGCATCGCCGCCCCGGAGCGGCCGGTCACCGTCACCGTCAGGTAGAACGCGCCCGGCTCGTGCCACAGCAGCGTCGGCGGGCCGCATTTCGCCACGACCGCCGAGCCCGGCAGCGGGTGGGCGTCGGCGTAGGCCTCCAGGCCGGTGATCCCGCCGCCGCGGCGGTGCGTGCCGGAGCCGGCGAGCAGCAGCCGTCCCCGCTCCGCCCCGGCGAAGGCGACCAGCGCGGCGGCGGCCGGTCCGCGGGCGACCCCGAGACCGAAGCCGGTCGCGGTGTCGCCGTCCACGGCGAGCGGTCCTACCGGCGCGGCACTGCCGGTGACGAGCCGGTTGACGCCGGCGGCGCCGTCGTCCAGCGAGGTGTCGAGGTGGGAGCAGAGCAGGGGCCCGGCCCCGTGGGCGGCGAACAGGCTGCCGCCCGCGGGGCCGTGCTCCAGCACCTGCCAGTCGATGTGCGGCCACCGGTCCGCGCACCAGGCGCGCAGCCGGTGCGCCGCCGTCCGCTCCCGGCCGCGCGGGGCGGGCGTGGTGTCGAGCAGCCGCAGGACGTCGAGCAGCCGCTGCCTCAAAAACGTCCCCAGTCGTCGGCGGCCGGACGCCACACGTCGATGTTGCGCGGGTCGGCCGGCATCCTGCGGGGCCGGTGCGTCTCGTGCTCCTCCGGCGTGAACACCCGGTGCGCGTCGCACAGTTCGAACCGGGGGCCGAAGCGCGTGTCGTGCATGTAGAACGCGATCGACGTCGACGCCGAGTGGTTGACGATGTCGGAGGCGATCGGTGCCCCCTTGTACAGGGCGCGGGCGCGCATCCGCATGACGTGGTCGAGGCTCTTCATCGCGAAGCACAGGTGCGCGACGTAGTGCTCGGTGTTGTTCTGCACGGCGAGGCTGTGGTGGTAGCGGTCCTCGCAGCGGAAGAACGTGGTGGAGCCGACGACGTAGTCGGAGGGCAGGAACTTCAGGACGTTCTGGTAGAAGTCCAGCGTCTCCTCGTACTTGGCGGTGGCGATGAAGGGGTGGACGAGGTCGAGCGGCCGGATCTCGATGTGCGGCGGCTCGGCGTACTCCTGGAACTCGGTGAACAGCTCGACGACGAGCCCGTTGGGGTCCTTCACCGCGAAGCCGTTGTCGCACAGCGCCCGCTGGCGTTCCTGGAGTTCGAGGACCTCCAGGCCGGCGTCCAGGACGCTCTTGTGGAGCTGTTCCAGGACCTCCTCGCTCTCCACGCTGTAGCCGACGGCGGTCGTCCAGCCCTCGGTGCGCTCGGGAGCGTGGATCAGCTCGATCGCGTGGTGCTCGATGTCGGCGCGCAGATAGGCGTATTCGTCGGTGCGCTGCTCCAGTTGGAGTCCGACGTGGTACTCGAGGAAGTCGATCGCGGCCTGCATGTCGGGGACCTCGATGCGGGCGTACTCCATGCCGTACGGGCCGTGCGGGCGGGTGCTCACCGGCGGTGTCCTTCCTGCGGCGAGCGACGGACGCTCGGCGAACTCGAACGAGGTGATGGCCTGGGCGCCGATGACCGGCCGCCAGCGGGTGCGCACGAAGGTCTCGTGGAACTCGCTGCCGAGGTAGGCGAGCAGGTCGTCCTGGCTGTCGAAGTCGACGGCCATCGTGTGGGTGAAGGTCCGGTCGCGGGTGCTGATGTTCTCGCCGAGGAGGAAGCCGCGCATGACCGGGTAGCGGTCCGGGAAGGTCCGCAGCTCGGCCAGGACGGACTCCCGGACGGCCTGGTCGGTCCCGTCGGCGAAACGGAAGGACAGGGTGTGGCGGATCATGGGGTCCCTTCCGTCGCCGGTCAGAGGATGAAGCTGAGCCGGGCGCCGGCGGCGAGCGACTCGTGGCCGAGCAGCGAGCGCCGCAGCCGGAAGCGGAATCCGTCGTCGGTGGGCACCAGCAGGTGCTCGTACCGGCCGACGTAGCCGTCGAAGTGGCCGTCGCGGGCGCGGTGCACGATGAACGACGCGGACACCCGGAAGGAGTCCTCGGTGTGTTCGGACAGCCGTACGTTGGACACCATGCGGTGGGTGCGCGAGTGCGGGTTCTCGGCGTGCGCCTTGCGGGACTTCAGCCGCTTGACCCGGGCGCGCAGCAGGTCCCAGTCGTCGTCGACGAAGGATCCCGTCTCGTGCGGCGACCAGCCGGGCCGGTGGTCGGTGGTGGGGATCTCGTAGCGGGCGCCGGGCTCGAAGAGGGCGAGCCAGCCGTCGTAGTCCCAGTGGTCGAGGATGTCGGCCTCGGCGTAGAGGAAGTCCTCCACCTCGGGCCGGGTGACGGTGCGTCCCGCGCACCGCACCTGGTGAGAGCCGGGGTTGCCGATGGCCGTCATCGCACGTCCCTTCCCGACAGGAAGGACGCCGGCCGCTCGCCGTGCACTTCCAGCCCGTCGTCGATGCCCATGGCGTCGATCCAATGCCGCCAGAAGCCGCGCATCGCGCCCTCGTCGACCGACCTGCCCTGTACGCCCTTGACCTCGTCGGCCATGCCGCGCGACATGTCGCTGTAGTCCAGCTCGGGCGCGGCGGCGCCCGCCGTGGCCTGGATGCCGCGCTGCACCGCTTCGTACGCCTCGATGTCGTCCGGGGTGGCGAGGCCGCCCGGGCCGACGAAGCTGACCACGGTCTTCATGCGCAGGGCGCGGGTGGCGGGGTCCTCGTTCCGCGGGACCAGCTGCCAGGCCCGGACATCGGTCTGGTCGGGCGCCACCGGCTCCAGCTGCCGGATCGACAGGCCCTCGATGTCGAACAGCAGCAGGTTCGGGAACACGAACAGGATGTGGCTCTCGTCGGCCACGTGGTGCGCCCGCTTCTCGCCCAGCCGCTCGGTCATCTCGGCCCGGTGCCGCTCGGTGCGGACGCGCTCGTCCTCGCCGAAGCGCGGTTCCCAGACCATGCTGATCCGTCCGCCGTGGCCGGTCAGGACCAGCAGGCCGTGGCCGTTGCCGAGGTCGTACGCGTACTGGTCGTCGTCGGTGACGGCGTAGCCGCTCTCGCGCAGGTAGCCCACGAACGTGTTGTGGGTCGGCGCGAAGTGGTAGCCGTCCATCGCGTTCTCGACGGCGAGTTTCCAGTTGCCCCGGACGCTGTAGAGCTGGGTGCCGGGCAGGGTGGTCATGCCGCCGGTGTGCTGCTGCTCGATCATCGTCATGTAGTCGGCCGCGTCGCCGAGGTGGTCGAGCAGGGGCGGGACGTCGGGGTCGAAGGAGACGAAGACGTACCCCTCGTGGATCTCCAGGCGCGGTACGGCGCGCAGTCCCATCGACGCGCGGAACTCGTCGCTCGACTCGTACGCGCCGGCGTCGGGGATCGCGGCGACCTCGCCGTTGTTGCGGAACGTCCACGCGTGGTAGAAGCACTGGAAGAGCTTGGTCGAGCCCTCCCTCTCGCGGCACAGCACCGTGCCGCGGTGGGGGCAGGAGTTCAGGAACGCGTGCACCTCGCCGGCGCTGTCCCGGCAGAAGATCAGCGGCCGTCCGCCGAGGGTGCGGACCTTGAAGTCGTTGGGGTTGGGGATCTCGGTCTCGTGCCCGAGGTAGAGCCAGGTGTGCATCCACACCCAGCCGCGTTCCCGGGCGAAGATCTCCGCGCTGCGGTAGGCCTCGCGGTTGACCCGGAAGGTGAGCTGGTCCCAGTCCTCGACGATCATCGGCGCTGGGACGGTCCGGGGATTGCTGACCATGGGGAGTTTGCCTCTCACAAGTCCCGACCCGAGTGGCGTGCTGTGAGACGCCATCTCGTATGTCGCAGTAGCGTCCCCTAGCACACCCGGGCTGTCAAGCATTCAACGGGCGGTTGACAGGCCAGGCCGGTGTCGTCATCATCCAATTTCACATTGAAAGACACCGTCTCGCATTCCGTGCGACCGTGTGAAGGGCAAAAAGCTCGTGCCGTATGTCATCACTCAGGCCTGCGTCGACGTCATGGACAAGTCGTGCATGGAGGAGTGCCCGGCCGACTGCATCTACGAGGGCGACCGGATGCTCTACATCCAGCCCGACGAATGTGTCGAGTGCGGGCGCTGTGAACCGGTGTGCCCGCAGATCTCGATCTTCCACCACGAGGACCTGCCGGAGGAGAGCAGGAAGTTCGAGCGGATCAACGCCGAGTTCTTCACCCTCGGACTCGGCGCCGAGCCGCTCGGCTCGCCCGGCGGGGCGCGCAAGGTCGGCCGGGTCGGCCACGACCACCCGGAGGCGGTCGCGTGACCGGGCCCGCGGCGGCGGGCGCCGGCGCCGAGGTCTCCGTCGACCTGCTCGTCATCGGCGCCGGACCGACGGGGCTGTACGCCGCGTACTACGCCGGCTTCCGCGGCATGAGCGTCGCGGTCGCCGACGCGCTGCCCGAGGTGGGCGGCCAGATCGCCGCGCTCTATCCGGAGAAGCTGATCTTCGACGTGGCCGGCTTCCCCGCCGTCCGCGGCCAGGAGCTGGTGGACCGGCTGGCCGAGCAGGCCGGGCGGTGGAACCCGGTCTACCTGCTCGGACACGGAGTGACCGACCTCGACGACACGGATCACGGCATCGTCGCCACCACCGACGCGGGCGCGCGGATCAGCGCGGGCGCGGTGCTGGTCTGCGGCGGGATCGGCAACTTCGTCCCCCGTGAGCTGCCGGTGGGCTCCGAGTTCCTGGGCCGCGGGCTGCGCTACTTCGTGCCGCGGCTGGACGAGCTCGCCGGCCAGGACGTCGTGGTGGTCGGCGGCGGGGACTCCGCGCTGGACTGGGCGCTGTCCCTGGAGCCGCTGGCCTCGTCGGTGACGCTGGTGCACCGGCGCGCCCGGTTCCGGGCCCACGAACGCACCGTCGAGCAGCTCCAGGACTCCTCGGTGCGGGTGCTGACGCCGTACGAGGTCGAGAAGGTCTGCGGCGACGGGGCCGACGGGGCGGTGTCGGAAGTGGTGGTCGCGAGCGCCGGAGGCGACCGGATCACCCTGCCCGCGCAGGCCGTGGTGGCCGCGCTCGGCTTCATCGCCGACCTCGGCCCGATCGAGCGGTGGGGGCTGGAACTGCGCCGCCGGCGCATCCTCGTCGACCGCACCATGCGCACCAGCCGGGAGCGTGTCTTCGCGGCCGGTGACATCGCCGACCACGACGGGAAGGTCAGCCTCATCTCGATCGGGTTCGGCGAGGCCGCCCTCGCCGTCAACCATGTGGCCGCCCTGCTGGACCCGGCCCGGTCGGTCGCGCCCGGGCACTCCTCCGATGGCTGACGACGCCGCTCGGGAGGCGCGCCGGGCGAGCGTTCCCGGCGCGCCGGCCACGGGTCCCGCACAACCTCCGTGCACCGACGTGGCCCCCCGAGGGGGAGAACGTGAGTACGCTGCACGCACAGCTGCGGACGGCCGGACCACTTCATGCGATACGGCGTCCCATGCAGCGTCCCCATCCCTCGAACCGAGCTCGGACAGGAGCGATAAGACCATGGCCACGAAGGTGCAGCGCGGCACCGACGAGAAGGACGGTCCCGACCGGACCGCACCGACCATCCAGACGGTCGAGCGCGCCGCGCTGATCCTCGGCTCGTTCACGGTCGGCAAGCCGCACATGAGCCTGAACGAGATCACCGCGCGGCTCGGGGCCAGCAAGGCGACCGCGCACCGCTACACCAAGGCGCTGCGGGCGGCGAACCTGCTGCGGTACGACGAGCGCACCTCGCTCTACTCCCTCGGCCCCCAGGTGCTCACCCTCGCTGCGGCCGCGCGGGCCGGCCTGCCGATCGTCGCCGCCGCCGAGCCGTACATGGAGGAACTGGTCCGGCGCATCGACGAGACGATCGTGCTGTCGGTCTGGGACGGCGAGTCGGCGACCGTGGTGCGCTCGGTGGACAACACCGACCACATGGTGCGCATCAGCGTCCGGGTCGGCTCGCGCCTGAACCTGACGTCCTCGGCGCAGGGCCGGGTCTTCCTCGCCTTCCTGTCCCCGGAGCAGGTGCCGGCGCTGCCGCGCGCGGTCCGCAGGTCGCCGGAGTTCACCGAGGAGCTCGACGCCATCCGCAAGCACGGACTGTCGGTCAACTCCCCGACCGTCAACGGGGTCCGCACCATCGCGGCGCCGATCTTCGAGGGCGACAAGATCAGCGGGACGCTCGCGATCGTCGGGACCACGGCGACGGTTCCCGACGACGTCTCGTCGCCGATGGCCCAGGCGCTGGTGGAGACCGCCCGGGCGCTGTCGCAGCGGCTGGGCACCTCGGAGGACGCGGCCGGCGGCGGCTGACCCGCGCACGGCACGGAACACGGCGATGGCCCACCGCTCCCGCGGTGGGCCATCGCCGTGCGTCGTCAGGGCAGCAGGTCGGCCCGGGGCGGGACGAAGAAGTCGATGTTCACGCAAGGCGCCTCCGTCGGCTCCACGTAGTGCTCGCTGCCGCGCGGGACCAGCAGGAACGAGCCCGCGCGCATGTCGTGCGCGACGCCGTCCACGTGGTAGTTCGCGCGCCCCTCGGCGATGTGGACCAGCTGGTCGAAATCCTCGTGCCGGTGCGGATTGAGCGCCATGCCGATCTCCAGCTCGTGGTGACAGATCATCACCTCGTCCGTGGCGTAGACGCGCCGCCGGACGCCCGGCCGCACCTGGGTGACCGGCAGCTCGTCCCAGTTGACGACGGTGCCGAAGAGCGCCGCGTTGCGTGTGCTCACTGCTTCTCCTCTCCGGCGGCCGCCCGCAGGCCGGCCGCCAACATCTGCAGGTCCGAGCCGACGATCAGGTAGTCGGCGGCGCCGAGGCCCAGGTCCGCCGCGCGGTCCCGGGCCGGCGCCCAGCCGCCGAACGCCACCCCGGCGGCCCGGGCGGCGGCCCGCACCCGGTCCACGGCCGCCCGCAGCACCGCCGGGTCCGCGGGCAGGCCCAGGTCGACGGCCAGGTCGGTGCTGCCGACGAAGCACACGTCGAGCGCGGCGACCAGCTCCGGCAACGGGTCGGTGCGCGCCGTCTCGATCTGGCCCACCAGCACCGGCGGGTCGTCCCGCTCGGCGCGCAGGAAGCCGGCCAGCGGAAGCGCGCCGAACCCGGCGGCCCGGTTGGCCAGGCTCACCGACCTGCGCCCCGCCGGGGCGAACCGGGTGGCCGCCACCAGCGCCTCGGCCTGGGCGACGCGGGTGAGCATGGACAGCTGGATGCCCGCCGCCCCGGCCTCCAGCAGCCGGTTGACGGCGGCGGCGTCCACCTCGGGCACCCGGACCAGGGCGGGCAGGCCGCAGACGGCCGCGTGGCGCACCAGGTCCACGGCGTCCCGCTCGGTGAGGGTGGCGTGTTCCAGGTCGACGACCACGAACGCGAACCCGGCCGCCGCGGCCAGCTCCACCACGTCGGGCGTCGCCAGCTTCACGAAGGTGCCGACGGCGGGTGACTCCGCCGTCAGGGCCGCGCGCAGCCGGCGCCGCAGCGGACGGACATCACCGGCGGTCATCGGATCCTCCACAGGACGTACGGGGGTCGCGAGGGTGTGCCGGCACCGGCCGGCACCGACGGGTCAGGCCGGCACCGGGGTGTCAGGCCGACGGCAGTCCGCGCCACGGCACGATGTCGACCTCGGCGCCCTCGTGCAGCACCACCGTCGGCTCCAGGCGCGGCGCGACGATCGTGTTGCCCGCGGCGTCGGGCAGAGTGACCTCGTCGGTCTCGGTGACGACGGTGACGTCGGCCCGCCCGCCGACCTCCAGGCGTCCGTAGCCCTCGGTGTCGAGGCCGAGCAGCCGGGCCGGTGCGACGGTGGCCCGGCGCACGCACTCCTCGAGCGGCGCGCCGAGCGCGACCAGCTTGGAGACGCTGGTGAGCAGGTCGAACACCGGGCCGCGCCAGTTGCGGGCACTGGTGTCGGAGCTGAGGACGTCGGGCAGGAACCCGTCGGCGATGGCCCGGCGGGCCACCTCGAAGCTGAGGTTGCTCTTGCCGTGCGCGGAGTCGAACAGGACACCGCGCTCCCGGGCGGCGGCGACGGCCGGCTGCACGTGGTCGCCGTCCAGGATGCCGTGCGGCTTGCCGGTGTAGCAGTGCGCCACGATGTCGCCGGGGCGCAGGTGGTCGAGGACCACGGGCAGCGGCTCGGCGGTCTCGCCGATGTGCAGCATCAGCGGGAGACCGGCCTGTTCGGCCAGCGCCACGGACTTCTTCAGCAGCGACTCCCAGTTCTCCCCGACGACGTCCTCGGAGAGGCGGATCTTGAAACCGCGCACGATGTCGGGGTGGGCCTCGGCGGTGGCGAGCGCGTCCTCGGCGACCAGGGTGCCGGGGTTCAGCAGCTCGCCGAACCTGAAGTCGATCAGGCCGAGCACCGAGACGTTGAGGAAGTTGACGATGCGCATCGGGTTGGCCTCGACGACCAGCTTGCGGAAGGCCGGGAAGGTCGAGGCGCCGGCCGTGCCGGCGTCCGCCGCGGCGACCACGCCGCGCCGCAGATGGGCCTCCTCGGCGGGGGCGCCGACGGCGGAGACGTACTGGAAGATGTGGGTGTGGCCCTCGACGAGGCCCGGCAGCACGGTGGAGCCGGTGACGTCGATCGTGCGGGCCGCGTCCGGCGCCAGGCCCTCCCCGATCGCGGCGATGCGGTCACCGGTGACCGCCACGTCGAGCCGGGAGTTGGTGCCCGACGCCGGGTCGATGACGGTGCCCCCGGCCAGGACGAGGTCGTAGGACGGCTTGGAGGAGTGGGACATCGCTGGGCTCCAGGGTGAGGGGACGGTCAGCTGACCGGTTCGGCCAGCCGCTTCTCGCGCGGTGCGGCGTCCGCGGGACGCACGATGCGGGTGACGAGGGGCAGTACGCCGTCCACCTCGACGCTCACCTCGTCGCCGTCGGCGAGGAAGCACGCGCGGTCCTGGCCGGTGCCGGCCGGGGTTCCGGTGAGGACGACGTCGCCGGGTTCGAGCGCGGCGTACCAGGACAGCCTGCTGAGCAGATCGGCGACCGGGAAGATCATTCCGGCGCTGGTGTCGTCCTGGACGAGCTGCCCGTTGACCCGGGTCCGTACGGCGATCGGCTCGCCGTCGGCGAGCTCGTCGGCCGTGCGGACGGACGCGCCGAGCGGGGTGAACCCCGGGTAGCTCTTGGCGAGCGCGGGGGTGCCGGTGGTGCGCATGACATCCCGGGCCGTCATGTCGTTGGCGGCGGTGACGCCGGCGACGGCGGGCCAGACCTCCGAGGCGGCCGCCTGGTACAGCCGGCGCCCGACGACCACCGCGATCTCGCCCTCGTAGTCGGGTTCGGCCGCGCCCGGCGGGATCACCGCCCGCGCGCCGGGCGGCAGCACGCCCGACGACGCGGCCAGGTACAGGATCGGCTGCTCGGGCAGCCCCCTGCCGGTCAGCTCCGCCTTCGACACGTAGTTGAGCCCGACGCCCCACACCGCGCCGGGACGGCCCAGCGGCGCCGTGAGGACGGCCTCGTCGAGGGGGATGCGCCGGCGTACCGCGCAGGTCGCCAGGGTGTGCAGCGAGCCCTCTTGTTCGAGGACCGCGCCGACGTGCGGAAAAGCGGTGGCCAACAGGGCGACAGCCCCGTTCTCGATCCGGCCCAGGCCAGCCTGCGTCGTGACTACTCGCATGGCGAGCATCTTTTATTGCGAGACGCCATCATGTCAAGCGATACGGAAGCCCTGGTTCGGGACGCGCCGACACCCCGTCCGCGCGGTCGGCGGACGGGGTGTCGAAGGGCTCATCTCCGTTGATGGGCACGGCAGTTGGGTGCACCCCTGGCGTGCTGTCAAGCGAGCTGGCGGTGCACCTCGCCGCTGTCCCAGTAGTCGGTGCGGCGGGTGATGAGCCCGTCGGCGACGGTGAACAGGAAGACCCCGCGGACGCGCACCGGGCGGTCGCCCGCCGAGCGCATCCGGAACGTCATGACGTACGGCACCGCGGCCGAGTCGCCGTCGACGAGGACGCGCTCGGGCACGTAGCGCAGGTCCCCGAACTCCTCCAGGAACCCGGTCAGCGCCGCGCGGTACTCGGCGCGGCCCCGGCGGCTGTGTCCCAGCGACGACGTGTGGTCGTTGACGAAGTCCTCGGCCACGCGGGCCGCCACGGCGTCGGCGTCATGCGCGTTCAGCGCCGCGAGGTACGCCTCGACGGCGGCACGGGTGGCCGCGCCCGTGCCGGTCCCGGCGTCTCCTTCCGAGGCTCTGCCTGTGTCGTCGGCGGTCAGTCCGAACCCCACTTCTTCCGGACGGTGTCGAACACCCGCTGGTCGTGCGAGATCTCGACGACGTTGCCGTCGGGGTCCTTCAGGGCGCAGATGTAGCCCACCGGGTCGGGCATCTGCCGGGGCTCCCAGTGCAGGCAGCCCAGTTCACGGGCCCGGTCCGCCATGGCGTCGACGTCCTCGCGGGCCGGCACCTCGATGCCGATGTGCGCGAACGGGTGCAGCAGGCCCAGCTGGTTGCCCCTGTCCTTGTCGAAGCAGACCAGGACGAGCACGAACGGCGTCTCCACCTGCATGTCGTTGGAGAGCCAGACGCTCTCGCCGTCGGCGTCCTTGAACCGCTCGACCACGACCAGCGGGGTCAGCGAGGTGTAGAACTCGATCGCCTTGTCGAGGTCCCCGGTGGGCAGCGCGACGTGAGTCCAGCGGGCCGAGGTGAGACCGGTGGCCACAGTGCCTCCATCGTGAGAGGTGCGAATTTCCTCGAGGTTAGACACCCGCGCGGCCGCGGGTCGATGTGCTGCGGACACAACACGCGGGCCGGGAACGCTGACCCCCCGCGACATCGGCCGCGGGCCTGCCCCCGTGGGAGCCTGCGCGGGACAGCGGGGGCGCCGACACGGAAGACGAGGGCGAAGCGTGCAGTACCGGATTCTGGGCGGGACGGGCATCGAGGTGAGCGCACTGTGCCTCGGCACGATGATGTTCGGGGCCTGGGGCAACACGGACGAGGCGGAGTGCCGCCGCATGGTCGCGACGGCGCTGGACGCCGGGGTCAACTTCGTCGACACCGCCGACGTGTACGCCTTCGGCGAATCGGAGGAGATCCTCGGCCGGGCCCTGAAGGGGCGGCGCGACGACGTGGTCCTGGTGTCGAAGTTCCACAACGAGATGCCCGGCGACCCGCTCGACCGCAACCGGCGCGGCAACTCCCGGCTGTGGATCACCCGCGCCGTGGAGGGCAGCCTGCGCCGGCTGGGCACGGACCACCTCGACGTGTACCTCGTCCACCGTCCCGACCCCCGCACCGACGTCGAGGAGACCCTCGGCGCGCTCGGTGACCTGGTGCGGGCGGGCAAGGTACGGGCGATCGGCACCTCCAGCTTCCCCGCCGAGGAGATCGTCGAGGCGCAGTGGGCGGCACGGCGCACCGGCCGTGAGCGGTTCACCGTGGAGCAGCTGTCGTACTCGGTCCTGGCCCGGCACGCGGAAGCCGCCGCGCTGCCCACCGCGCAGCGGCACCGGATGGGCGTCATGGTCTGGAGCCCGCTGAACGGCGGCTGGCTGACCGGCAAGTACCGGGCCGGCGCCGAACCGGCGGGAGACTCGCGCGCGCGGACCAACGGCGACCACTTCGACTACGCCGACGAGCGGGTGCGCGAGCGCAAGCTGGCGGTCGTGGAGGAACTCGTGCGCCTCGCCGCCGACGAGGGCTGCACGCTGGTGGAACTGGCCCTGCGGTTCGTGCTCGCCCATCCGGGCGTCACCTCGGCCGTCATGGGGCCGCGCACCCACGACCAGCTCCTGACGCAACTGACGGCGGTGGACCGGCCGCTGTCCGCCGAGGCGCTGGACCGGATCGACGGGCTCGTCGCGCCGGGCAGCGTGCTCAACCCGCGCGACACCGGCCACACCCCGCCCGCGCTGGAGAACGCGGCGCTGCGCCGCCGTTGAGCCGGGCCGGTCTCCACCGCGCGGCGGAGACCTGCCCGGCAGCGCCCACAGTGGAGGCCGGCCCCGCGAGCGCGCGGGGCCGGCCTGTGTTCGCGCCGGATCCGTCCGTCAGGCCGACCCCCGCTCGAAGGGCCGTCCCAGCGCGGCCGGTTCCCGGTGCTGTGTGGTGAACAGCAGCATGGCCAGCAGCGCCAGCAGGTACGGGGCCGCGACGAGCAGCTGGGCGTTGAGGGTGACCCCGAGCGGCGGCAGCGCCATGCGCAGCGCGTCGGAGAGGCCGAACACCAGGCAGCCGAGCAGGGTCCGGCCGAGCCGCCACGCCCCGAAGATGACCGCGGCGATGACGATGTACCCGCGCCCGGCGGTCATGTTCTGGTTGAACGAGCCGACCTCGCCGACCGCCAGGTAGGCGCCGCCGAGACCGGCCATCGCGCCGCACCACAGCAGTGCCTGGCGGCGCCGCAGGTTGACCTTGATGCCGGTGACGTCGGCGGCCTGCGGGTTCTCTCCCACCGCCCGCAGTTCCAGGCCCCAGCGGCCGCGCTCCACCAGCCACCAGGTCAGCGCGATCAGCGGGATCAGGAGGTAGGCGGGCCAGCGCACGGCGAACAGGGGCTTGCCGATGACCGGGATGTCCTCGAGGAGCGGGATGGACAGGACCCCGACCTGGTGCGAGGAGAACTGCTGCGTCGTGATCAGGTAGCTGGTCAGACCGAGCACCAGCGCGTTCAGCACGAGGCCGACGACGAAGGTGTTGATCTGCGCCCGGTGCGAGAGGTTGCCGTGCACCAGGCCGATGACGAGGCCGGTCAGGACGCCGACGAGGAGGCCGGTGGCGGCGCTGCCGGTCGCGCTCGCGGCGGCGACGGAGGTGAACGCGGAGCCGAGCATCATGGCCTCGACGGAGATGTTCATCGTGCCGGCGCGCTCGGCCACGTACTCGCCGCAGGCGGCGAGGGCGAGCGGCACGGTCAGCCGGACGCCGCTGGCGAGAATGGTGGAGGTACTGTCCAGAGCGCTCACGCGACCACCTTCACTTTGGCCGGGACGACGGGTACGGCGGGCGCGGCCGACGCCCTGGCTCCGCGCCGTCGGCCGAGGACGTCGACGAGCAGCGGCGGTATGACGAACGCGAGGACCAGCAGCGCCTTGACGACGTCGACGAGGTAGTACGGCACACCGGTGGCCGACAGGAAGTCGCCGCCCGAACGCAGCACCGCGAACACGAACGCCACCGGGACCGAGACCAGGGGGCGGTTGCGGGCGACCAGCGCGACGAGCAGGCCGTCCCAGCCGACGTTGTCGGCGAGCCCGCCCTGCAGCCGGTTGGTGCTGACCGGGCTGGCCAGCAGCAGTCCGCCCGCGAGACCGGCGAAGGCGCCGGACAGCGTGAGGGTGAGACCGCCGAGCGCGGCCACCCGGACCCCGGCGTGCTGGGCCGTGCGCCGGTTCAGCCCGACCATGCGCACCCGGAAGCCCCACCGGCTGCGGGCCAGCACCAGGGCGACGCCGGCCGCGGCGGCGAGCGCGATGAACAGGCCCGTGTTGAGCTGCAGCGACGGGTACTTCCCGAAGTCCGCGAGCCGGGCCCCCGCGGGCAGCGGGTTGGACTGGGCGTCGGCGATGCCGGAGGAGCCCTGCGCGCTCTCCTGGAGGAACCACGGGGTGCTGACCGCGAAGGTGACGAGCTGGAGGGCGAGGAACGTCATCAGCATGGTGCTCACCGTGACGTTGACGCCGCGGTAGCGGTACATCAGCGCGCTGAGCGCGGCCCAGGCGCCGCCGCCGACGGCCGCGGCGGCCATCACCACGACGACCAGCATCGGGCCGGGCATGGCCAGCCGCAGTCCGACCCAGGCTCCGGCCAGGCCGCCGATGAGCACCTGGCCCTCCTGGCCGATGTTGAACGTGCCGGCCGCCGCGCAGACGCACGCGCCGACCGCGACCAGCAGCAGCGGCGCCGCGTTGAGCAGCGTCATCGTCCAGCCGGTGGCGTTGGCCAGGCTGCCGGTCCAGATCGCGGCCACCGAGGCGCCGGGCGAGGCGCCGGTCAGCATGAGCAGCACGGCGGACGCGCCGAGCGCGACGGCGACGAGGACGACGGTGACGCCCGCCGTCAGCCAGCCGTCGCGCCCGGGACGGAGCCGGGCGAGCAGGCGCCGGGCGACCTCGTCGGGGGCCGGCAGGGAGGCGGTGCTCATGCGGCCTCACCGCCGACCAGCATGCCGAGCCGCTCGGGAGTCGCCTCGGAGACGGGAAGCGCGCCGGTGATCCGCCCGGAGGAGATCACCGCGATCCAGCTGGCAAGGGCCATGACTTCCTCCAGTTCGGTGGAGATGAGCAGCACTCCTACGCCGCCGTCGGCCGCCGCGCGCAGCCGGGCGTACATGTCCTCGATGGCGCCGACGTCCAGCCCGTGGGTGGGCTGCGCGGCCACCAGGACCCGGGTGTGGCCCGACAACTCCCGCGCGAGCACGACCCGTTGCTGGTTGCCGCCGGAGAGGCTGCGCACGGGCGCGTCCAGCGACGGTGTGACGATGTTGAACTCGTCGGCGAGGCGGCGGGCCTCGGCCAGCATCGCCCGCCGCCGCACCAGGAACCTGCCGCTGACCTTGTCGAGCGACTTCATCGTCAGGTTCTCGGCGACGCTCATGTCGAGGACGACGCCGCTCTGGTGCCGGTCCTCCGGGACGATGCCGAGGCCGGCCTTCGACAGCGCGCCGGGCCGGGTCACGTCGATCTCCTGCCCGGCGACCTCGATGGTGCCGGCGGTCGGCACGACGAGCCCGGACAGGACGTCGCCGAGCATGGCCTGGCCGTTGCCCTCGACGCCGTACAGGGCGACGATCTCGCCCGCGCCGACGGTCAGCTCGACGCCGTCGAGCACCCTGACCCCGCCGTGCTCCACGGTGAGCCCGGCGAGGCGCAGCACGTGCCCGCCGCTTTGGTGCCCACCGCCGCCGTCGGCGCCGTCCCGCGCGGTGCGCGTGTTGCGCACCGGCAGCAGGCCGAGGGCGGCGCCCTCCTCGCCCAGCGACACCTCACGGCCCACCATCTGCTGGGCCAGCAGCTGCGGGGTGGTCTCGGCGGTGACCGCCCGGAAGGCGACCCGGCCCTTGCGCAGGACCGTCACCCGGTCCGTGGCCCGGGCGATCTCGGCGAGCTTGTGGCTGATGAGGATGACGGCGCGCCCCTCCTCCTGCACCACCCGGCCGAGCACCGCGAACAGTTCCTCCGACTCGGCCTGGGTGAGCACCGAGGTGGGCTCGTCGAGGATCAGGATCTGGGGATCGCGCCGCAGGCACTTCACCACCTCGACCCGCTGCCGCTCGCCGGCCGACAGGGTTCCGACGCGTGCCGCGGGGTCGATCGGCAGCCCGTACCGCGCGGAGACCTCGGCGATCTCCGCGCAGACGGCCTGCTTGTCCACCCTGCCGCTGTCGCCGAGTGCCACGTTCTCCCACACGGCCAGCGCGTCGATGAGGCTGAAGTGCTGGTGCACCATGCCGATGCCCAGCTCGGCCGCTTCCTGCGGGCTGTCGAGCGCGACCTCCTCACCGCGCACCAGGACTCTGCCGGCGTCCCGGCGGACCAGCCCGAGCAGGACCTTCATCAGGGTGGACTTGCCCGCCCCGTTCTCGCCGAGGAGTCCGTGGATCTCCCCGGCGTCGACCCTGAGGTCCACCGCGTCGCAGGCCGTGACCGGTCCGTAGGACTTCGTGATGCCGTGCAGCTCGAGAAGGGGAACCGCTGAGGCCGTCGGTGTCATCGCTGCATCTTCCTCGTCGGTGTCGGCAGGTCAGCCAAGACGCTTGACCTCGGCGGCCGGGTCGATCTTCTTGCTGCCGATGTCCTTGATGAACTGCGCGAGCCGCTGGTCCTCGTCGCCCTGGCCGTCGCAGATCTTGACGGTCGGGTAGGGGTCGACGCCGAGCTGCCACACCCGTGTGGTGCCCATCTTGAGGTTGTTCTTGGCGAACTCCTCCAGCGCGGCCCGGAAGTAGTCACCGGGGCTGAAGATGACGGAGATGTCGAACTTCGGGCTGGTCGAGTCGCAGCGGTCGGTGCCCGGCGTGAGGGTCAGCGCCTTGTTGGCGTTCGCCAGCTGGGCCGAGGCGTCGGTCGCGCCGCCGAGGTAGGGGTAGATGACCTTGGCGCCCTGGCTGATCTGGGCCTGCGTGGCCTCCTTGGCCTTGGCCGAGTCGTTGAAGTCGCCGGTGTAGGTGGTGGTCAACTTGGCCTTCGGGACGACCTCGCGGATGCCGGCCAGGAACGCCTTGGCGGCGGCGACGCTGAAGTCGGCCTTGGCGCCGGTGATGAACCCGGCCTTGGTGTCGCCGGCCGTCTTCATCTTCAGTCCCGCGGCGTAGCCGGCGACCAGCATGGACTGGTTCGGGTCGTCGGCGGACAGCATGATCTTGGGGGTCTGGTCGATGTTCGCCGACGAGGGCACGTACCAGGCGGTCTTGGCGCAGACCGGCTCCTCGGAGGCGGGGATGGCGTTCTTCAGCTCGCTGGCGCCGAGCGCGACCAGGTCGACCTTCTGCTGGCACAGCGCGCGGGCCGCGTTGAGCGCGTCGTTGACGGGGACGCTGCCGCGCTTGATGACCTTCCAGCCCTTCTCCTTGGCGAAGGCGTCCGCCCCGTCGACGAAGCTCTGGTAGTAGCCGTGGTCGTTGATGTCGCCGGGGCTGAGGACGCCGATGACGACCTTGCCGTCGCCGTTGAGGTCGGGCTGCTTGAGGCCGGAGCCGCTGCTGTCGCTCGCCGAGGTGTCGGTCTTGGCCGCGGTCGCGTCGTTGCTGGCGCAGCCGGCGAGCGCGAGGGCTCCCGCGAGGGCGAGGCCGACCGCGGCTCGGGGACGGCGGAGGGTGCTTCTCGTGGTCATGTGCGTCGTTCCATTCGCTCGGGGGTGTAGCTCAGTGGAGTCGCTCGGGGTGTGGTTCGAGGTGTGGTTCGAGGTGTGGTTCTGGGGAGTCGCTCGGGGTGTGGTTCGGGGGTGGCTCGGTGGTGCCGTCCCGGCGGGGCGGTGACGGCGCCGGGTGGGGTGATCGGTCGGCAGGGCCCCGTGCGGGGGAGGGGGAGGGGGGAGAGACGGACGGGTCGTCAGCGGTGGTGCCGACGGCCGCGACGGGTACGTCGGGTACGTCGGGACGCCGGTGGGGTGATCGTCGGCCGGACCTGTCCATGACGTTCAACGGTTGGTCTCCCTCCCTGGGTGGCCGCCGGTTCTCCGGGCCGGGCCGGGCTTACCGGGTGGCCACCGGTTGCGGCCAGGCCGGGCGGGGGGTGAGGCCGGCCCGCCGCAGCAGGGCGGCGGACCGCTCGGCGGCGGCCTCGGCGACGGCCGCGAGGTCGACGCCGGTCGGCCGCCGGTCGCGGACGACGACACGGCCGTCGACGAGCACGTCCCGGACGGTGCGGGAGACATGGCCCCAGACCAGCTGGCGGGCCAGGTCACCCCTGGGCATCCAGGCGGGATCGGCGGTGTCCAGTACGACGATGTCGGCGGCCTTGCCCACTTCGAGGGAGCCGATCCGGTCGCCGAGCCCGATCGCCTCGGCGCCGTCGACGGTGGCGAGGGCGAAGGCCTGCTCGGCACGGACCGGGTCGGGCAGGTCACGGTCGCGTTCCAGGGCGGCGAACAGGTAGGCGGCCAGCAGGACGTCCGGGGCGTCGCCCGCGTTGTGCGCGTCGCAGCCCAGGGCCACCCGGCCGCCCCGGCGTACCAGTTCGGCGTGGCGCGACCCGCGCGTGTACCCCTGGGCGAGCCGCAGGTAGGCGCCCGGGCAGGCGGCGACCGCGGTACCGGTCTCCAGGATCGCGTCGACCTCGGCGTCGTCGAGCCACACGGCGTGGCCCAGCAGCAGGCGCGGCCCGAGCACCCCGAGTTCGCGGAAGTGGACCACCGGACGGCGCGCGCAGCGCAGCGCGTACGCGTCGACGTCGGCCGGGCCCGGCGAGATGTGCCAGGTCAGTCCGGTGCCGAGCCGTTCGGCCAGGTCCGCCGCCCCGGTGAGGAGTTCGTCGCTCACCAGGTCGTGGCCGACCAGCGTCACCCAGCCGGTGACCGGACCGGTGGCCGGCAGCGAGCGCACGATGTCCTCCTGCCGGGCGAGCACCTCGCCGGCGGGCGCGCCGAGCGGCACGCCCTCGGCGTCCCAGCCCCAGCCGCCGACCCGCGCGCGGACGCCCGCGGCGCCGAGGCCCGCGGCGGCGCGTTCCGGGAAGGCCACCGTGCCCGGTTCCAGCACCGTGGTGATGCCCCGGGACAGGCACTCCACGGCGGTGATCGTCGCGGCCAGTTCGTCGTCGTCGCCGTCGGCGGCGGCGTGCAGCGGGACGATCCAGTCGAAGATCGACTCCTGCGAGCCGATGTCGTCCGGGATCATGCTGCGCACCAGCGGGTCGACGGTGGTGTGCTGGTGGGCATTGACCAGGCCCGGGATCACCACGCAGCCCGACGCGTCGATCTCCCGCGCCCCCGGGAAGCGGGCCCGCAGTTCCCCGGCGGTGCCGAGCGCGGCGATGCTGTCCCCGGACACGGCGACCGTCGTACCCGCGAGGACGCGCCGGGCGGGGTCCATCGTGACGACGTCGCCGCCGGTGATCAGCAGATCGGTCACGGCTCGATCACCACCTTGCCGATGGTGCCGCGGGCGGCGAGCACGTCCCAGGCCTCGGCCAGGTCCCCGAGCGGGAACCGGGCGGCGGTGGGCAGGTGCAGTCCGTCGGCGAAGCAGGCCGAGGCGGCGGCGACGAAGTCGGCCGAGGTGTAGCCGCCGGCGCCCAGCAGTCTCAGGCCGCGGTGGAAGACCTCCCGGAGCGAGAACGACACCTCGTCGCCGCTGGTGTTGCCCATCATCACCAGACGTCCGCGGACGCCGAGGCAGTCCAGCGAGGTGCGCCAGGTGTCGGTGCCGACGTGGTCCAGGACCAGGTCCGCCCCGGCGCCGTCGGCGAAGTCCCACACCGTCTTCATGGCGTCGGGGTCGTCGTTGGGCAGCACCAGGTCGGCGCCGGCCGCGCGGGCGGCGGCTCGCTTGGCGTCGCTGCCGGCGAAGGCGACGACACCGGCGCCGGCCCGTCTGGCGAGCCCGATGGCCGCCAGGCTGACGGCGCTGGCGCCCGCGTGGACGACGAGGGTCTCACCGGCGGCGAGCCGGCCGAGGGTGTGGACCGCGTGCCACGCCGTCGCGTAGGCGGTGGGCAGGGTGACGGCCGCGGCGAGCGGCACGGAGTCGGGGACCTGGACGATCGATTCCGCGGACGCCCGTACGTACTCGGCCAGCGCGCCCGGGGCGTTGCCGCCGAGGACGCGCGGTCTGACGCAGTAGGCCCGGTCGCCCACCGCGCAGCGCGGGCAGCCGCCGCAGCCCTGGGTGGGGTCGGCGATGACCCGGTCACCGGGAACGACCGTGGCGACCTCGGTCCCGGTCGCCACCACCGTTCCGGCGAGGTCCATGCCGGGTACATGGGGGAGGCGGAAGCCGGGGAGCAGGCCCGGCCCCCGGAGCTGAAGGAGGTCCAGGCGGTTCAGCCCGCAGTACTCGACCTCGACGACGACGTCGCGGGGGCCGCACACCGGTTCCGGGACTTCCCGCGGGGACACGGCCTCGGGCCCTCCGAAATCGGTCTGCACCATGGCTCGCACCGGCTGCCCTCCTCCCTCATCCGTCTCGCATTGCGAGTCGGTGGAACGTATTGCGAGGTACTCTGCCCCCGCCGAACGGCCGTGTCAACGCTCCTGTGGAACATCTTCGTTTCGTAGGTTTTTCGTGTGAGCGCTCGGCTCCGCACCGCTCACGGCGCAGGCCGGAGCGGGTGGGAAACGGGCACGCTGCCGCGTGAACACGGGCGCGGCCGACCCGCCGGCGCCCCGGCGCCGGGTGCCCGGCACCCACCCCGCGACGAGCCGCCCGGCACGCATCGCGCAGCGGGCGGCACCCGCCCGACGGCGCGCCTCGCGCGCGCAGGTCACGCGCGGGTCCGGGGGCGGGCGGCGGCGTGTCGTGCGCGGAGGCGGCAGTCGGGCGATGGCGCGGGTCGGCGGCCGGGCGTGGGGGGTCACGCGTGGGTCCGGGGGTGCGAGTTCGGCGGCTGGGCGCCGGAGGTCACGCGTGCGCGCGTCGCGCGCGGGGGCAGCGAACAGGGGATGGCGTGGCACCCGCGGGGGTGGCGGCCTGGCGGGGGCCGCAGTGCGGCGCGGTGGCCGCGGGGTCAGCGGACGGCCGGTGCCGCATCGTCGTCGTCGCCGCGCAGGCGCCGGTCGTCGGCGGCGAGCAGGTCCAGGGCCGCGAGCGCCAGATGGAGTTCCGCCGCGGCTGCGGGCAGCAGGGGGTCGGTGCCGAGGAGGGTCTTGATCTGCCGCACCCGGTAGCCCACCGAGTTGCGGTGCAGGTGGAGCTGTTCGGAGACGCTCTGCCGGCTGCCCCGCTCGGCCAGCCAGGCGCGCAGGGTGGCCATCAGCTCGGGGCGCCGCAGGACCGGCCCGAGGTGCGCCTCGGCGTACGCCTCCAGCCGGGCGCGGGGGAGCGGCAGCAGCATCTGGACGACCCCGCAGTCGTCGTAGGTGAGCAGCGGGACGTGCCGGGCCCGGGCCAGACCGAGCAGCCGTTCGGCTTCGGTGAAGGACCGTGCCAGGTCCTCGGGCGAGTCGGGACGGGAGCCGCTCGCCGCGACGACCCGGTCCGCCGACTCGTCGCCGGTCATCAGCCGCAGCCGGTCGCGCAGCCGGGCGAGCACGGCCTCACCCGGCACCACCGTCCACGCCGCACGCCCCTCCTGCTGTACCGGGTGCTCCAGCCAGGCGAGCGCGGTGGACCAGGCGCGCAGCCGGGAGCCGCCGTAGTGCAGTACGGCACCGGCAGGCGGCCGCTGCGGGTCGATCCCCAGCGACGCGGCCGCCGCCCGCTGCGACGGGCTCACCGTGCCGGACCGCAGCGCCGCGACGACGTCGGCCGGTGTGTGCCGCGGAGGAGACTCGGCGTACTCCTCGCCCGCGCGCACGGCGTCGATGAGCAGCGCGGTGACGGCGGCGCCCGCCAGCGCCCGTACCCGGGGATCGACGGGACCCAGGCTCAGCAGCACCCCGGCCACGGTCGCCCCGGCCCGCACCGGCAGCGCCGTCGCCCGCAGCCCGTCGAGTGTCTCGACCGCCGGTCCGGCCGTGCCGGCGAGCACGCCGTGCGCCACCGCGGCCGGCAGGCCGGCGCCGCCGTCGGTGGCCGCCAGCGGCACGCCCCGCGCGGACAGCAGGCGCGCGTGCCGCCCGGTCGCCCCGCACAGCGCGCGGAGCACGTCCGAGCGCGCGGCGCCGGCGAGCACGGCCTCGGTCAGTTCCCGCTCCAGGGCGGCGGGTTCGGCGTCCGGTCCCGGCCCTCCCCGGGCCGCTCCGGACCACGCTCCGACGGTGGTGATACCCATGCGCCCTCGCTCTCAGCGGTCCAGCAGCCGGACGGCCACGCCCTTCTCCTGCGTGTACTCGCGCAGCGCGGCGTACCCGCCGCCCCGGCTGAAGCCGCTGTCCTTCTGCATGTTGAACGGGAAGCCGATCACTCCCGCGTCGTGGAACTGGTTGACCGCGACCTGCCCGGAGCGGACGTCCTTCGCCAGCCGCAGGGCCCGGGAGATGTCGTTGGTCCAGATGCAGGCCAGCAGGCCGAAGTCGGTGGCGTTCATCAGCTCGGTCGCCTCGGCGGCGCCGCGGAAGGACTGGACGGCGAGCACCGGGCCGAAGACCTCCTCGCGAGCGACGCGCATGCCCGCGTCCACCCGGTCGTACACCGTAGGCCGGACGAACCACCCGTCACCGGTGGGCGCGCCGCCGGTGACCAGCCGCGCCCCCTCCCGGGGGGCGTTCGCGAGGAAGCCGCTGACCCGGTCGAACTGCGCGGCGCTGACCAGCGGACCCATGTCCAGGTCGGCCTCCCAGGGCCCGGTCCTGACCGCGGTCATGGCGGCGGCGATCCGTTCCACGACCTCGTCGTGCACCGAGGCCTCCACGAGCAGCCGGGAGCCGGCGTAGCAGTTCTGGCCGGCGTTCTCGGTGATCGAGGCGACGATCGCCGGGATCGCCGTGTCCAGGTCCGCGTCGGCGAAGAGCACGTTCGGTGACTTGCCGCCGAGTTCCAGTTTCACCGGGACGAGATTCCGCGCCGCGGCCGCCATGATCGCCCGCCCGGTCGCGGTGGAGCCGACGAAGCTGATGTGGCCGACGTCCGGGTGCGAGGTGAGCGCCACGCCGGCCTCGGGGCCGAGTCCCGTGACGACGTTGATCACGCCCGGCGGGAAACCGGCGCGGCGGGCGAGTTCGACGAGGGCGAACGGGGCCAGCGGCGCGATCTCGGACGGCTTGAGGACGACCGTGTTGCCCGCGGCGAGCGCCGGTGCGACGTTCGCCGCGGTCAGCACGGCGGGCACGTTCCACGGGATGACGACGGCGCACACGCCGTACGGCTCGGGAACGGTGTAGCCGAGGTAGTCGGGGCTGCGGGTCGGCAGCGTCACTCCGGTGAGCTTGTCGGCCGCGCCGGCGAAGTAGTCGATGATGCCGTGGGCGATGTAGACGTTCGTCCGGCCCCCGGACAACGGCTTGCCCACGTCCCGCGCCTCCACGGCCGCGAGCGCCTCGACCTCGGTCATGATCAGGTCGGCCCAGCGCCGGAGCAGTGCCCCGCGTTCGCTCGGGCTGGTCGCCGCCCAGGCGGGGAAGGCGCGGCGCGCCGCGGCGACCGCGTCGTCGACGTCGGCGCCGCCCGCCCGGGCCGTCCGCGTGATCACCTGCTGAGTGGCCGGATCGAGGACGTCCAGCGTGCCGCCGTTGCGGGCCGCGACCCACTCGCCGTCGATGAAGTGCTGGGAAGAAGGGAAGTCAACAGCCGCCATAGGGGGAACCTTGACCGGTCATATCGCGCATGTCAATATGCGATCTCGCATTGCGAGGCACCGTGAGGCGCTGCGGAACAGCGCCGGTCATCGCGGACCAGTGCGAGACAGCGCCGGTCACCGCGGCCAGTGCGAGTCAGTGCGAGACAGTGCTAGTCACCGAGGAGGCCTTGTGCGCGCCACCGCCGCTCTGCTGGAACAACCCGGGCAGCCGTTCGTCCTGACCGAGGTGGACCTGGAAGAGCCCCGCCCCGACGAGGTGCTCGTCCGCGTCGCCGGCGTCGGCATCTGCGGTACCGACCTCGAGTTCGCCACCTTCTTCCCCACGCCCGCGCTGCTCGGGCACGAAGGGTCGGGCGTCGTCGAGAAGGTCGGGGCGCACGTCACCTCGGTGCGCCCGGGTGACCACGTCGCCATGTCCTTCACGTCGTGCGGCACCTGCGCGCTGTGCCGCACCGGCTCGCCCGCCTACTGCCGGAGCTTCGACGCGGTGAACTTCTCCGGCCGCCGGCCCGACGGCTCCACCGCGGTGACCCACGAGGGGCGCGAGGTCAACGCCCACTTCCTCGGCCAGTCGTCGTTCGCCAGCCATGTGGTCGCCCCGGAGCGGGCGGTCGTCAGGATCGACCCGTCACTGGACCTGCTGCGGGCCGGGCCCTTCGGCTGCGGCTTCCAGACCGGCGCCGGCGGCGTGCTCAACGTGCTGCAGCCGCGCCCCGGCTCGTCGATCGCGGTGTTCGGCGCCGGAGCCGTCGGCGTGGCCGCCCTCATCGCCGCCTCGCTGAGCGGCTGCGAGGTCGTCGCCGCTGTGGACGTGAACCCGGCCAAGCTGGAGGCGGCGCGCGGCTTCGGCGCCACGCACACCGTCGACTCCTCGGCGGGGGGCGCCGCCGAGCAGCTGGCCGCGCTCGTCCCGGAGGGGTTCGACTTCGTGATCGACACCACCGGACGCGAGGACGTCCTGCGCGTCGCGGTGGAGGCCCTCGGGCCGCTCGGCCGCGCCGGTGTCATCGGCATCGGCCCCAGCGAGTCGATGAGCTTCGAGTGGCGCAGCATCCTCAACGGCCGCACCGTGACCGGCATCATCGCGGGCTCCAGCCTGCCGCAGCTGTTCCTGCCGCGGCTGCTCGACCTCAACGCCAAGGGCCGGTTCCCCGTCGAGCGGATGATCACCTACTTCCCCTTCGAGCAGATCAACGAGGCCGTCGCGGCCGTCCGTTCCGGATCGGTCGGCAAGGCCGTGCTGACCTTCTGACCCCCTGGTCGCCGGGGCACGTGTCGCTCCGACCTGCCGGGCGCCGTCGTCGAGGCGCCGGGACGGTGTTTCCGCGAGACGGTGTCCCGCCAGGCGTTGTCACACGGGCGGCGGCATCTTAAGGTGACCGGACCGCCGATGAGGCAGCAGACATCCGGTGGCGCGGCCGGACAACACCGCGCACAGGCCCGAGCACGTGGAGCGTGCCCACCATGTCCGCCGACATCGACCTCGCATTCGACCAGCGCATGGAACCCGACCGGCCCGGCGATTTCGACCACCACTCCGACGACGCCAACGCCGACCCGGTCTCCTACTACGCGCGTTTCCGGGAGAGCTGCCCGGTGGGCCGCTCGGCCGCCCACGGCGGCTTCCACTACACGACGCGGTACGCCGACGTGGCCCGCATCGCCCGCGACGACGCGACCTTCTCCTCCGCCCGCAGCGACCACGGCGGCCAGGGGGTCGGCATCGTCATCCCCAAGGGCCCGGGACTCGAGCAGTACCCGATCGAGCTCGACCCGCCCCGGTCGGCCGAGTACCGGAAGCTGATCAACCCGCTGCTGACCCCGGAGGCGGTCGAGCGGCTGGTGCCCATGATCGAGCGCCACGCCGCCCGCGTCGTGGACGAGTTCATCGAGCACGGCTCCTGCGACTTCGTCCGCGACCTCACCAACCCGCTGCCGGCCGCGGTCACCCTGGACTGGCTCGGTTTCCCCGAGGACGACTGGGCGAAGCTGGCCGGCCCGGTGCACGACATCTTCGCCGCGCCGGCCGACAGCGAGCGCGCCGCACGCGGCGCCGCCGGACTGGCCTACATGGACCGTCGCATCCGCGAGCTGATCGCCGACCGCCGCACGGCGCCCCGGGCCGACGCGGTCAGCGCGCTGGTGGCCGGGCGGACCGCCGACGGCGCCGAGTTCGGCGAGGACGAGCTGGTGTCGGTGATCGGCCTGCTCATCGCGGGCGGCGTCGACACCACCACCTCCCTGACCGGGTCGACCCTGGTGCACCTGGCCCGCCACCCCGAGCAGCGCCGCCGGCTGACCGACTCCCCCGACCTGCTGGACACCGCGACCGAGGAATTCCTCCGCGCGTTCGCCCCGTCGCAGTCGATGGCGCGCACCGTCACCCGGGACACCGAGGTCGGCGGCTGTCCGATGCGTGCGGGCGACCGGGTGCTGATTCCGTGGGTCGCCGCGAACCACGACCCGGCGGTCTTCCCCGACCCCGAGCGGGTACGGCTGGACCGCGACGCCAGCCGGCACCTCAGCTTCGGCATCGGATCGCACCGGTGCGCGGGCGCCCACCTGGCCCGTGCCATGTTCCGCGCGATGATGACGCAGGTCCTGACCCGGCTGCCCGACTACCGGGTGATCGAGGAAGGGCTGGTGCCCTACCCGACCCGCGGCAACCAGTCCGGCTGGGACGCGATCCCGGTGGTCTTCACCCCCGGCGCCCGGGCGACCGGGACGACCGGCGCGGCCCGCGCGCTGACCACGCCCACCCCGTTGCGGGTGACGTCGGTGCGCGCGGCGGCCGAGGGCGTCGTGGCCGTCGGCCTCGGCCTGCCGGACGGGGGCGAACTGCCCGCGTGGCGGCCCGGCGCGCACATAGAACTGCGGTTGCCCTCGGGCAGGCTGCGCCAGTATTCGCTGTGCGGGGACCCCGCCGACACCACGACGTGGCGGATCGGTGTCCTGCGCGAGCCCCGGGGGAGGGGCGGGTCGGCCGAGCTCCACGAACTCGCCCGCCTGGGAGCCACGTTCACGGTGCGCGGGCCGCGCAACCACTTCCCGCTCGTGGACGCGCCGTCCTACCTCTTCCTCGCCGGCGGTATCGGCGTCACACCGATCCTGGCCATGGTCCGCGAGGCCGCCGGACGCGGCACGCCCTACTCCGTCGTATACGGCGGGCGCACCCGGGCGACGATGGCGTTCGCCGGCGAACTCGCCGCCGTCGCCGGTGACGCGCTGACCCTCCTCCCGCAGGACGAGGCCGGGCTGCCGGACCTCCCCCGGCTGCTGGGCGGACTGGACGCGGACACCGCGGTGTACGCCTGCGGACCCGCCCCCATGCTCGCGGCGGTCGAGCACGAGTCCGCCCGCCTGGGACTCACCGACCGGCTGCACCTGGAACGCTTCGCCGCCGGCGACGACCTCGAAACGGCGTTCGACACCACGGCGAACCGCCCCTTCGAGGTCCGGCTCGCACGGACCGGCGGCACGCTCACCGTGCCGGCCGACCGCCGCCTCATCGAGGTCCTGCGCGACGCCGTCAGCGGCTTGTCCTACGACTGCGAGAAGGGATACTGCGGCGCCTGCGAGACCCGCGTCCTCGCCGGCACGCCCGAGCACCGCGACTCAGTGCTCAGCGACGAGGAACGCGACGCCGGGCGCACGATGATGATCTGCGTCGGCCGCTGCCGGGGCGACCGGCTCGTACTCGACCTCTGAGCACCGCCCGCCCCCCGACCCACCGTCACCCCGCCGCAGCGCGGTCCGGCACCAGGACTGTCGTCACGCCCCCCCGCCGGACCGCGCTGCGGCCTGCGCGCACGCGCACCCCGACCCCGCCGCGGCCCACCTCATGCGAGACGCCGTATCGCATCGCGTGACACGGTTACGGCGCGGACCCGCACCCGAAACGCCATGGCAAAGGGACGTTCATAGCGTCGGCCCATCCCTTCCACGAAAGGTGGGCCATGACAGCGACCGACTCGCCCCTCCTCGACGTTGCCGCGACCGGCTTCCCGATCCTCCAGCCCGGCCACGGAGCGATCCCGTCGACCGCCTACGTCCCGGCCACGCCCGGCAACACCCTGTGGGGCCGCCTCCCGTGCGAGGCGGACGCACCGTGCGCGGTCGTGCGGCCGGGCTCCGTCGTCACGGTCGACACGCTCAGCCACGAGGGAGTGCTGGAGGACCAGGGCCGCAACCCGCGTGAGTTCTTCGCCCGTTACGGCGTCGGCGGCGCCCATGTGCTCGACGACGTCCAGCAGATCGCGGACTCCGGCATGCCGCACGACTTCGACGACGACGGACCGCACCTCGTCACCGGCCCGATCGCGGTGGCCGGCGCCCGTCCCGGCGACCTGCTCGCCGTGACCGTCCTCGGCCTGACCCCGCGGGTCCCGTACGGCCTGGTCTCCGCCCGGCACGGCTTCGGCGCGCTCCCCGGCGAGATGCCGGCGCTGCCGGGCCCCGTGATGACCTTCGCGACCGCGCACGCGGACCGCGACGGCGCCCGGGGCCGGATGGCGGTGGACCCGGCGGACCCCTCCCGCGGCTCCCTGCGCTTCCCGCTGCGGCCGTTCCTCGGCGTGATGGGCGTGGCGGTGCCCGGCGACGAGCGTCCCCACTCGGTGCCCCCGGGGCGGCACGGCGGCAACATCGACGTCGCCCTCCTCGGCGAGGGCGCCACCCTCTTCCTCCCCGTCCAGGTCGACGACGCGCTGGTCTGCTTCGGGGACCCGCACTTCGCCCAGGGCGACGGCGAGATCGCCCTCACCGCGTTCGAGGCGTCGTTGCGGGCCACCGTGAAGCTGGAGGTCATACCCGGCGGCGCCGCTCAGCGCCCCGGCCGCGGCCGCACGGCGCCGTTCGCCGAGACCGACGACTACCTCGTGCCGATCGGCCTGCACGAGGACCTCGACGAGGCGATGCGCGACTGCGTCCGCTGCGCGCTGGACCTGCTCATGACCGACTACGGCATCGACCGCCACCTGGCGATGGCCTACCTCAGCGCCGCGGGCGACTTCGCCGTCTCCCAGGTCGTCGACGGCGTGAAGGGCATCCACGGAAAGATCCGCAAGTCCGACTTCACCGAGATCACCCGACCGCGCTGACCCCGGGCCTGTCCAGGCTGCCGCCGGGCCGGCTCGGCGGCAGCGTCTCAGCGGCGCAGGGACTTGCCGAAGCCCGCGGCCAGCGGCATCCGCAGGCCCAGTGGCGGCGGTGCCGCGAACGCGTCCACCACCGGCCGGGAGAACGTCCGCCCGAACAGCGCCCCCATCACGAAGTCCTCGGCCAGCGCGTGCACTTCACTGCGGTACTGGTGCAACCCGTGCCCGTCGGAGTGCACTTCGAACCGGCACACGTCCCGGTTCGCCTTCTTCGCGCGGGCCGCCAGGCGGAACGACAGCTCCGGATCGGTCCGCTCGTCGTTCGTGCCGTGCACGATCAGCACGCGCCGTCCCGCGAGCTGCTTCACCGGCTCCGGTGACGCCGCCACGTCCTCCTCCGGCAGCCAGGGGGCGATCGCCAGGACGGAGCTGACGGCCTCGCGCCCGGCCGCCCGCAGCGCGGCCCGGCCGCCCATGCCGACGCCGACGAGGCAGACGGGGACGTCCCCGTAGCGTCGGACGATCTCGTCGGCGGCCCAGGACGCGTCCTGGGCCAGATGGGCCTCGCTGCCGTTCCAGCCGCGGTAGCGGTAGTGCACGACATGCGTGGCCAGGCCCTCGTCCCGGCCGGCCCGCGCCAGCCTGCGGCCGAGCGCCCGCATGGACGCGGCCGCCCACATGGGGGAGGGCCTGCGGTCGGATGCCTCATCGCCGCTGGGGAGCAGCAGTACCGCCCCGCTCACGGCCGTGGGCTCCGGGCCGAGCGCTCTCCCCAGCCGGGCCCGCCGCACCGGCGTCGCTTGGTGTGCCATGACAGAACAGTGTCAGAAGGCCTGGTGTACGCCACCCTTCGGTGCGGTCACCGTTACGTATCGGCGCAGATGTACACCATGTGATCTACGCGCGTAGGAGTTAGAGTGCGTCAATGACGAGCCAGACTGTCCAGAGTGGGAACACCCCGAGCTCCGACCAGATCCGCCGGGCACCCAAGGTTCTGCTGCACGACCACCTCGACGGCGGCCTCCGCCCCGGCACCGTCGCGGACCTCGCCCGCGAGCACGGGTACACCCAGCTTCCCGAGACCGACCCCGACAAGCTCGGCGTCTGGTTCCGTGAGGCCGCCGACTCCGGTTCGCTGGAGCGGTACCTGGAGACCTTCTCGCACACCGTCGGGGTGATGCAGACGCGGGACGCGCTGGTGCGGGTGGCCCGCGAGTGCGCCGAGGACCTCGCCGAGGACGGCGTCGTCTACGCCGAGGTGCGCTACGCCCCCGAGCAGCACCTGGAGGGCGGGCTCAGCCTCGAAGAGGTCGTCGAGGCCGTCAACGAGGGCTTCCGGGAGGGGGAACGGCTCGCCCGCGAGAACGGCCACCGCATCCGCGTCGGCGCCCTGCTCACCGCGATGCGGCACGCCGCCCGCGCCCTGGAGATCGCCGAACTGGCCAACCGCTACCGCGACCTGGGCGTCGTCGGCTTCGACATCGCGGGCGCCGAGGCCGGCTACCCGCCCACCCGGCACCTCGACGCCTTCGAATACCTCAAGCGCGAGAACAACCACTTCACCATCCACGCCGGCGAGGCGTTCGGGCTGCCGTCCATCTGGCAGGCCCTGCAGTGGTGCGGCGCGGACCGGCTCGGGCACGGCGTGCGCATCATCGACGACATCGAGGTCCGGGACGACGGCTCGGTCGGGCTCGGCCGGCTCGCCGCCTACGTGCGCGACAAGCGCATCCCGCTCGAACTGTGCCCCAGCTCCAACCTGCAGACCGGGGCGGCGTCCTCCTACGCCGAGCACCCCATCGGGCTGCTGCGGCGGCTGCACTTCCGGGCGACGGTGAACACCGACAACCGGCTGATGTCCGGAACCAGCATGAGCCGGGAATTCGAGCACCTTGTCGAGGCGTTCGGATACACGCTCGACGACATCCAGTGGTTCACCGTCAATGCGATGAAATCAGCATTCATTCCTTTCGATGAACGACTGGCGATGATCAATGACGTCATCAAGCCCGGATACGCGGCGCTGAAATCCGAATGGCTGTTCCGGGAAACCGCCTCCACCAGCGGTTCCGCCCCGCAGCAGGACTGAACGGGGAATCGCCGCCGACACGGAATGCGGACACGTATTCATCGCCCGTCCGCATTTCGGTGTTTGCGGTGGGCGGCCGGCCGTGTTTACGGTCGTGGACCGCTCGCATCCCCGTCATCCCATTCAAGGACGCATTCACCATGAAGCAGTCTGCCGCCAAGACCCTCGGCGTCGCCGCCCTCGGTGCCGCTTTCGCCGCCGCCGGTGCGGGTGCCGCGAACGCCGCCCCGGCCCTCCCGGACTCCGGGCAGGCGCTGGGCGGCGTCACCAGCACGCTCCCCGTGGAGAACGTGGGCAAGGCGGTGCCGACGGCCGGCCAGGCGCTGGCCCAGGCCCAGCCCGCGGCCCGCGACGGCCTGGCCGCCGCTCAGCCGGCCGTCGGGAACGCGCTCGCGCAGGGTCCCGCCGCGCCGGTCTCCGGGCTCCTCGGCGGTCTGCCGCTGCAGGGCCTGCCGCTGCAGGGCCTGCCGGTCAACGGTCTGCCGGTCAACGGTCTGCCGGTGAACGGCCTGCCGATCGGCTGAAGCGGTCTGCCGGTCGGCTGACCGCCCGCCGTCGAACGCGCCGGTGGGGCGCACCCCGTGGACAAGGGATGCGCCCCACCGGCGGTTCGCGCGTGCGCGGCTCCGGCTCACCAGGCGGTGCGGGCCTTGTCCTCCGAGGGCAGCAGGATCCACAGCGCTATGTAGAGCAGGAACTGCGGGCCCGGCAGCAGGCACGACAGCAGGAAGATCACCCGCATCGTCGTCGAGGAGGTGCCGAAGCGCCGCGCCAGCGCAGCGCACACTCCGCCGATCATCCGGTCGTTCGTGGGGCGGGCAAGGGCGGTCATCGTAAGCGCTCCCCTTTGTCTGGTGGGTGTGGGCCGGTTCGCTGCCCATCTGCCCTCAACGCTACGGCCCGCAACCGGACAAAGCGTCACTCTAAGGGGCCATTCCGACCCTGGGAATCGTCGGGGTCCGACCCTGAGCCGGCTCCTCCTGCCGGACGGTCGTCCGGTCCCGGCGGTCGGACCTGCGGCGCAGCCGGGCCCGTGCCGCGGGGACGATCGCCAGGTGCGCCACCGCCACGCCCACGGTGTTCAGCAGCAGCGCGTCCACGTCCGGGACGCGGCCGGGTACGCCGGTCTGCAGGAGCGTGATGCCGAGGGAGACCAGGGCGCCGGCGGCGACCGTGCGCAGCAGGGAGCCGAGCGGGGAGGCGTCCAGTCTGCCGTGGGCGGCCGGGAGCAGGACACCGAGCGGGGCGAGCAGGGCGAGCCCCTCGCCGATGCGCCGGGCGGCCTCCATCCCGCCGAGCGCCAGGTCGGCACGGATGCCGGCGAACGGACGAAGGTTCGCGGGCATCACCCACGGGACGTCCAGCGGACGCAGCGTGAGCCAGGCGACGAACGCGAGGTGTGCGACGAGGAGGACACCCCCTGTCGCCCGCATGCGGATCACGGCGCTGCCGCCGATGGAGCCTTGACGCTGCACGCCCCCCAAGACGCGGCCCCCGGCAGGATCGGTTCCGCGTTACCCCAGGTACCTGTACGAGGCGTGCGCCACACCCTGACGAAGCCCCTCGTCACCACGCCCGTCACCCGCCGGTTCACCGGGGCGACCGACTCCTCCGTCCGTCGGGCGGGGCGCCTGGCGGGCCGTGCGAGGCGGAACAGCCGTCGGCCCGCCCGGTGGGCGCGGCAGTCAGCCCCTCGTCACCGCGCTGGTCAGCCCTTCGTCACCGCGCTGGAGGGCGGCTGCTCCGTGCCCGGGCGGGAGCGGACCGCGTCGGTGCACTCGTAGCGGCGCGGCGGGGCGGAGCCCGGGCCGCCGAGAACCACCGAGCCGTCGCTCTCGGCGGCCGCCGAGTCGGAGAACGTGCACACGACCTGGGCGAGGGCGGCCGAGGTCAGGTCGCCGGGCGCGACGCTCAGGCGCAGGGTGTCCTCCGGGTCGCCGGCCCGCGGCCCGCCCGCGGTCAGGCCGCCGCGCACGTCCGTGAGGTATCCGGCCGCCTGCTCGGCGGACGACGGCGTCGCGGCGAGCTCGTCGAGCAGTCCCTGTGCCACCAGCACGCGCCGCCGGGAGTCCGCCGTGCCGTCCGGCACGCGCACCGACCGGTCGACGGCGACCAGCGACGAGCCGCACAGCAGGAACACCCGGACGTCCAGCCCGCCCGGCGGCTGCGCGGAGACGTCCGGCCCGGCCGACGAGCACTGCGCCCGGGAGGGCGCCGCCCCGAAGTCCGTCGGCACCTCGGTGGCCCGTATGCCGCACCCGGACAGCAGCACGGCCAGCACGGGAAGCGCCAGCAGGCGCCGTACGGTCATCAGGATCCCCCCTTCTTGCCCGCGCCCTCGGCGGTCTCCTCCGTCAGCGAGGAGGCGTCCCGCGGCAGCCGCAGCGTGAACACCGCGCCGCCGTCGGGAGAGTTGGCGGCGGTGATCTCGCCGCCGTGGATGTGGGCGTTCTCCAGGGCGATGGACAGGCCCAGGCCGCTGCCCTCGGACCGCGGCCGGGAGGCGCTCGCCTTGTAGAAGCGGTCGAAGACGTGCGGCAGGACGTCCTCGGGGATGCCGGGGCCGTGGTCCCGCACCTCGATGACGATCTCGTCGGCCGCCTCACGGACGGACACCCGCACCGGGGAGCCGCCGTGCTTGAGGGCGTTGCCGATGAGGTTGGCGAGGATCACGTCGAGGCGGCGCGGGTCGAGCCGGGCGTGCAGGCCGCGCGCGGCGTCCAGGTCCACGGCGTCCAGCCAGGCCCGCGCGTCTATGCAGGCGGTGATCTGGTCGGCGAGGTCGACGTCGTCCAGGACCAGCCGGGCGGTGCCCGCGTCGAACCGGGTGACCTCCATGAGGTTCTCGACCAGGTCGTTCAGCCGCCGGGTCTCGCTGACGACCAGGCGCACGGCGGGCTCGACCATCGGGTCGATGCCGCCGCCCTCGGACTCCAGTTCCTCCTCCAGCACCTCCGTCACGGCGGTGATGGCGGTGAGGGGCGTCCGCAGCTCGTGGCTCATGTCCGCGACGAACCGGCGGGACGCCTCGTCGCGCGCGGCCATGTCGGCGACCCGTTTCTCCAGCGCCTCCGCCGCGTTGTTGAAGGTCCGCGACAGGTCGGCGAGTTCGTCGGTGCCGGACACGCGCAGCCGGGTGTCCAGCCTGCCCTCGCCGAGGCGCCGGGCGGCCACGCCGAGCCGGTGCACCGGCTTCAGCACGGTCGTCGCGGCGGCCTGCGCGAGCAGCGCGGAGCCGATCAGCGCGAGCCCGGTGGCGATGCCGAGCGACCAGGCCAGCGAGTTGAGGTCCTTAGCCTCCGGCTCCAGCGACTTGCGCATGTAACCGGTCGTGCCGCCGTCGATCACCTTCGCGCCGGCCACCAGGTACGGCGTGCCGTGCTCGACGACGCGCTGCCAGTACAGGTGGTAGGCGTACTTGTCGCCGGAGCCGGCCGTGTGCCGCTTGTCCACCGCCGCGCGCAGCGACTCGGGCACGTCCCGCAGGGAGAAGCCGTTGAGGGCGCCCGAGGTGCCGTAGACGGTCGTGCCGTCGGTGTCCTTCGCCACCAGCAGCACGCTGAAGCGCTGGCTGCTGTCCGCCATCTGGCCTGCGGTGCGCTGCAGTTGGTCCTGCGAGGGCTGCCCGGGAAGCGCGCCCGCGTGGTTCTGCATCTCCTGTTGGAAGTCGCGCAGCACCGCGTCCTGGGCGCGGGTGAGGACGGCCTCCCGGTTGAGCCAGTACGCGATCCCGGACGCCGACACCGCGGCGGTCAGCGCCACCAGCCCGAACACGACCACCAGCCGCAGCCGCAGGCTGGTGAAGCGCAGCCGTGACCACACTCCCTTGCGCGCCGCGGACCAGCCGCGGAACCCCCCGTTCGGTCGCGTCACTGAGGTGCGTCCAGCCGGTAGCCGACACCACGGACGGTACGGATCAGCGTCGGCGACGACGGGATGTCCTCCACCTTGGCGCGCAGCCGCTGGACACAGGCGTCCACCAGCCGCGAGTCGCCGAGGTAGTCGTGCTCCCACACCAGCCGCAGCAGCTGCTGCCGCGACAGCGCCTGCCCGGGCCGCCGGCTCAGTTCCAGCAGCAGCCTGAGCTCGGTCGGGGTGAGCTGCAGGTCCTCGCCGTTCTTCGTCACCGTCATCGCGGCGCGGTCGATGACGAGGCTGCCGAAGGCCGCCGCGTCGTTCGCCTCCCGCTCCCCGCGCCGCAGCACGGCCCGGATCCGGGCGTCGAGCACCCGCCCCTGCACGGGCTTGACGACGTAGTCGTCGGCGCCGGACTCCAGCCCGACCACCACGTCGATGTCGTCGCTGCGCGCGGTCAGCAGGATGATCGGCAACTGGTCGGTGCGCCGGATGCGCCGGCACACCTCGAAGCCGTCGATGCCGGGCAGCATCACGTCCAGCACGATCAGGTCCGGCCGCTGCTCGCGCAGCAGTTTCAGGCCGTCCTCACCGGTGGCAGCAGTGGCGACCCGGTGTCCCTGGCGCGTCAGTGAGAGCTCCAGGGCCGTCCGGATGGCGTCGTCGTCCTCGATCAGCAACAGGGAAGGCACGAGGCTCATTCTGGCCCATGCACGGTCGGTGTTTCGACACCTGTACAGGTAACGGGCCTTTACCGCTTTTCTCTGTGACCGTCCTGTGTCCCCGCCGATGCCGGGCCCTGTGACAGGTCTGTGACAGTCGGCGGACACGGCGATGAAGGTGCGGCGGCAAGCTTTTGGGCACAGGCAGGAACCACCGCCTGAGCAAGACGAAACACCGGAAGTCCACGACGGGGGGCGCGAGATGAACACGCTGCACAGCACCAGCACCAGCGCAGTGGTCACGCGCCTGCACGACGTGACCCGGGGTTCCGAGAAGTCCGGTGCCGCCGTGAGCGGGCGGGGGTGCGCTCGCGGCGGCACCGGGCGTCAGCACACCGCTCATGCGCAGCAGGGGCTTCAGCCCTACATGGCGGTGTGTGACGCACACACGGGGGAGAAGCACGGGGGAGCCGCGTACGGGGAGGAATCGGGGGAGCGTCGTTCGCTGTCGGAGGCGGAGTTCACCGCCTACGTCCAGGAGCGCCGCGCCTCCCTGTACGCAACCGCCTACCACCTGACCGGTGACCGGTTCGAGGCCGAGGACCTGCTGCAGAGCGCGCTGTTCTCGACGTACCGGGCGTGGGACCGGATCAGCGACAAGGCGGCGGTCGGCGGATACCTCCGCCGCACCATGACGAACCTGCACATCAGCGCGTGGCGCCGCCGCAAGCTGAACGAGTACCCGACCGAGGAACTGCCGGAGACGCCCGGGGACACGGACGCGATGCGCGGCACCGAACTGCGCGCGGTCCTGTGGCAGGCGCTGGCCCGGCTGCCCGAACTCCAGCGGACGATGCTGGTCCTGCGCTACTACGAGGGCCGCACCGACCCGGAGATCGCGGAGATCCTCGGCATCAGTGTCGGCACGGTCAAGTCCAGCATCTGGCGCTCGCTGCGCCGGCTGCGCGATGACGAGGCGCTCAGCCTCGGCCGTGACGAGGAGGACGCCTTCGGCGAGCTCGTCGCCTGAGGGACGGGGGGGAAACGGGGGAAATTCGGGGGAAACGGGGGGAACGGGGGGAACGGGGGACGCACCGGCCCGTGGCCACGGGGGACACGGGCCACGGGGGATGCGTGTCACGGGGGAGCAACACCCCTGTATCCACGGGGGACACGGGGATACAGGGCAATGCGGGGACAAGGGGGACCCGGGGGGAACAGCACGAGGGGGCCCACGGGGGACACGGGGGAGCACAACGGGGACACCCCACGGGGGAAGCCGGGGTGACGGGGGAAGCGGGGCTGGAGGGCCGGGGGGTCCGTCCAGTCCCGCTCTCGTGTGCGCTCAGCGCACCTGCGCGTCCGGAGCGGGCGCCGCCGGCCGGCGGTCCGCGACGGCGGCCGCGGCGAGGCGGCCCAGGGCCTCGTCCTTGTCGCAGGGGTGCGCGCCCAACGCGGTCTGGCGGGCGATGATCGAGCGCTCCCGCCGCATCAGCCGCCAGCCGCGGCGCAGCAGGAACGGCACCGACTTGCGGCCCTCCTGCAGATCCCGCAGGAAGCGCCGGCGGAAGGTGCGCACCGGGCCACGGCTCAGGCACAGCGCGTCGGCCAGCAGTCCGGCCTCCCGGCAGCGGGCGATGATCTCGGCCGCGAAGATGCCCTCCGCTATGAACAGCGGGGTCCGCCCGATGCCGACGGTGTCCTCGCCGGTGCGGGCGCTGAGCGCGATGTCGTAGACGGGGACGTTCGTCCGGCCGGTGCCGCACAGTTCGGCGATCGCCGCGACGGCCGTGTCGGCGTCCCACGAGTCCGGGTGGTCCCAGTCGATGTCGGAGCTCCCCGCCACCAGCGGCAGCGTCGGGTCGTCGCCCTCCTTGTAGAAGTCGTCCAGGCGCAGCACGGGCAGGCCGGAGCGGGCGGCGACGAGGGACTTGCCCGAACCCGAGGGGCCGCAGAGCAGCACGACACGGGCGGAGGAGGGGAGTTGGATGCTCACGGGACACCAGTTTGACGTATTCCGTACGCCTTGCCGACCCCGCGGGTCGTCTTTGGAGTGCGCGTCACACCTCAACTACCCTTCGTGTCTGTCCGGTCACGTTCCGGATCACGTCCCGATCACGTAGAGCTTCAGAAGGTGACCCCAGACATGGCACGACACGCGTCCCCCTCCCGCCCGGCCGTCCGGCGCGCCCTGCTCGCCCTCGCGACGACGGGGGCGGCGCTCGGCGCGGGCGCGGCGACGGCGTCGGCGGACGCCCGGCCGGTGGTAGACGTGCCGCACACGCTGCCCGCCTCCCTCGGTGAGACCGACCCGCAGGCCGGGACCCAGGCGCTGACCGGCACCGTCGGCCACGTCACCGGCCCGGTCGCCGGCCTGAAGCCCAACCCCCTCGCCGGCACCGGCGTCGACCCGCTCGACAACGGCGTCGCCACCCGGCTCGACGACTTCCGCCCGCTGTCCTCCCAGGCGCTGACCCGCCCGGTCGCCGAGGCGGACTCCATCGGCTCGATCCCGGTACTGGGCCAGGCGACCGGCCTGCTGGGCGGCTGACCGCAGCGCAGTTCCGCAGCCCCTCGGCGCCGACCCCGATCTCCCGGGCCACCTCGGTGACGGTCCTCCCGGACGAGCGGACCAGCGCGACCGCGTCCCGCTTGAACTCCTCCGAGTACCGCCTGCTGCGGTCGCTCTTACTTCCCACCTGGCACTACTTGCTCTGGCACCTCACGTCCCAGTCTCCAGGTGTCCAACATCGAGGGGAAGCTTCACTCTGATCGGCTGGTCCCACGGCGGTCGCGGCCACCACAGGGTCCAGTCGGCGCAACGTGGCCAGCAGGCAGAGCTGGAGGCGGGAGAGCCCGCAGTGCTTCATACGCAGGTTTGACACATGGAACTTCACTGTACGGATCGTGATATCCAGGTGGGTGGCGATCTCCGCATTGGTCGGCCCACCCCGCAGCAGGTCAAGGACCTTCTCCTCGGTCCCGGTGAGAGGTGGATCGAGGGCGAGCGCGCGGCGGAGTAAGTCCCCGGCTGCCGAGCCATCACCGTCCCCGTCCGGTAAGCAGTCCCCTCCCACCCGGTCAACAACACACATGAATCCCCCCGGACCCAATAGCCGCACGGGCGGCCGGCGCCCGCGCAATCCTGACGTGCCTGGATCGTAACTGACCCGTTCAGCTGTTGAGTTGTGCTGCGAGGCGGAGCCGGTCCTGGGTCTGTTGCTTGAACAGGGCGAGGGTCTCGGCGTGCTCTTCCACCAGAGACTTCTCGTACGCGGTCTGCACGGCGTAGCGGATGCCGATGTAGTTGACCTTCGTCTTGCAGGCGACGTCCGCTTTGGCGATCGTGATGGCCTCGGGGCTGGAGAGCTTGCCCCCCTCCAGGCCCAGGTCCGACTGGACGTTGTCGGGACTGGAGGTGTTGAAGCCCGAATCAGCCATGCACTGCGACCACTTGGTCGTGACCTTCCTCACCCGGGAGTCCTCCAGCGCCCTGGACTCGGCCTCGCCGCCCAGATTGAAGACGTAGAGGATGTCGAGGGATCCCGGAGTCGGGGAGTACAGCTTCAGAGCCGACTCGCGACCGCAGCCGCCGACGGGCACTTCCTTGCCGTTGACGATGATGCCGGTGCCCGGCGCCTTCTCCGCCTCGGCCTGCGACATGGGTTGGTTGGTGGGGGCAGCTGCCTTGCCCTTTGCCTTCGCCGCAGCCTCGGCAACGGGGTCCACCCCGTTGAGCACCGTCTGGCCGGTTCTGCTGAGAGCGGCCTGCGACTGTCTCTTGACGGGTGCCGGGTCTGTTGCCCGGCCAGGGCTCGCGTAGCCGAACTGGGCGGCGTCCTCCGCGTTGGCCAGCCCGAAGACCCGTGAGTTCGAGTCATCCTCGCTCGGAGGTGTCGGGGCGGGAAGGACGTAATCGAAGCCGAAGCGCTTCATGCATTGCTCGATCAGGCGATTCTGGGCCTTTTTCAGCTGCAACTGCTGATCGGGGGTGGCCTCGTATGCCGCGATGGGGAATTCCAGGCCTTCGGTGCTGCTCAATTTCTCGATACTGCCGATGGCCGGCTCCTTTCCCGCAGCGCCGGCTGCGGTCTCCTTGCCTGCGCAGCCGCTGAGGGTCAGGGCGGCAGCGCTCACCAGACAGGTGGCGGCCAGGAATCGGCTTGGGAGAGCCATGCGGGGATCCTCGCGGTCGTCGTGCGGGTAGCGTGGGGGAACCGTTGTCCCGCCTGATAACGGCAGGTGGGACAGCGGGCTGAGAGAGCTCGGGCAGGTGCCGCCCGGCGCGATCAGTAGGTTCCGCAGTCCGGGACCACCCAGCAGGCCGACTCGATGTTGTTCTTGAAGTTGGCGCTTGCGTTACCTATGTAATAGGCGGGAATCGAGCCCTCGTACGTACCTCCGGCGTTGGGGCCGGTGTGGACCCACCATTCGTCCGCACTGCGGTTCCAGTAGGAGGCCGTGTTGTTGCCGACGACCTGCCCCTTGCCGTTGCACGAGGCGGAGGTCGGGTAGGCCTTGAAATAGTCGTTGTTGAAGTTGAGGTCCTTGTCATACAGGTCGAAGACGCAGCCGGCTTGGTCCGAGTTGTAGAAGAAGCCGATCTCCTCAGCGTCCAGATAGCCGTCGTAGGCGACCTGAGTTGCTGCCGCGGTGCCGGCGGTAGCCAGACCGAAGCCGCCGAGGGCGGAGATGGCCAGCGCGACTGTGGCCACGCGGCGGGTGAGGTGGGTCAAAGCGGACTCCTTGTCAGAGAGGTGCTCTTGCCCGTGCAGTTGTTCGAAACGTGCCGAGTCATTACAGATCAACAGGCAATCGCCGTCTACTGTCCCCTGGGCCAGTAGACGGCGGCTCTCGCCACGTGGTGGGGTCAAACGCGGTTGGAGCCGTCCTGCGGCGGACGATCCCGGGGGAAGACGACTGGGCGTGACGTGCCGCGGAGCGGCTACGCCGCCCCCCTCCCTTCAGCAAAACGGAGTTACTCATGCCCTCCCCCACCCGCGTCACGCAATCACTGTGCGCAGCACTGCTCGCAGCCGCTGTCCTGGCCGGATGTGGCGGTGCCGAGGGGGACAACGCGGGAAGCGGGAGCGATTCCGGCACGAGGCCCGCGGCGAGTGGGGAGCCCTCGGCGGCGAGCGACTCGGAGCGTGACTACTACGGGTGCCTGGAGAAGAACGGGGTCAAGATCGAGACCACCCCCGACGGTGAACTCCGTGTGGTCAAGGCCGGCGGGGACGGGGCGGTGCTGACCAAGGCCGAGAGCAAGTGTGCGGCTCTCCTGCCGGCGCCGGACACCTCCGAGGACGACGGGGAGACAGCGAAGGCAGACCCGGCCTTCGTCGCGTGCATGAAGGCCGAGGGCTTCACCACGTACAACAGGGCCAAGAACAGCGACAACGACGCCCTCAAAGCGGCCCTGAAGAAGTGCAGCCCTGGCCCGGACGACGACGCCGTCGTCGGCGGCTGACCGACCCCGGCAGGACACGGTGACGGAGGTCTGCAGGTTGCGACGAGGAAATGTGACGAAGTGACCGCACAACCGGATGCTGGGGACGAGCCCGTTGTAAAGACGACGCAGGAGGCCGGGGAGACCGCCGCCGCAGGCGGAGGTCCGGCCGGCGGGCTTGCGCGTAGGCGCCGTTGGATCGCCGCTGTCGCGGGTGGGGCGGTGTTGCTCGCGGGGGCCGGAGTGGTGGCCTCCACGTTGATCAAGTCGCCTTCGCAGGCGGCGGCGGAGGCGAGGCCGCCGGAGCGGTCGGTGCTGACGTCAACGGTGGAATACCGGGTGTTGACGTCGTCGGTGATCGTGCGCGGGCAGGTCGTCGCCGGACAGAGTGTGGATGTGGCGCCGCAGGTGGCCGGCGGGGAGGACGGTGCCGCACCCGTCGTGACCAAGTTGCCGGTCAAGCAGGGCGATCGGCTGAAGGCCGGGCAGGTCTTGCTCGAGGTCTCGGGGCGGCCGGTGTTCGCCCTGCCCGGGCGGATACCCGTCTACCGCGATCTCAAGCCCGGCGCGGAAGGCGACGACGTGAAGCAGCTGCAGGAGGCGCTGCAGGCCCTGGGACACAGCACGGGCGGCGATACCGCCGGGACCTTCGGAGCAGGTACCAAGGCCGCCCTCAACGCCTACTACGCCGCGATAGGTTACGACCCGCTGCCGGCTGTGGACGACAACGGGAAAGGGCTGAAGTCGGCCGAGAGGGCGGTAACGGCGGCTGAGCGGGCGCTGCAGGAGGCCAAGGACGCCGACGGCAAGGGGTCGGCGCATGCGGTGCAGTACGCGCAGGATGATCTGGATGAGGCCCGGGATGAGCTGGCTGCCGCGCAGGCCGCGTCGGGTCCTCGGCTGCCGGCCGGCGAAGTGGTCTTCCTGCAGGGCTTTCCCGCCCGGGTGGACGCGGTGCCGGGACACGTGGGTGCGCCCGTGGACGGGACGATGCTGACGGTGTCCGGCGGGAAGCTCGCGGTACAGGCCTATCTGCAGGAGCACCAGAAGGGCCTGGTGCGCAAGGGGCAGCGGGTGCAGATCTACTCGGAGCTGACCGGCATCAAGGCGCAGGCGAAGGTGGGTTCGCTGGCCGATTCGCTGACTGCGCCGGACAGCGGCAGCGGGGGTGGCGGCGGCGAGGGCGAGCCGGACGGCGGGGCGTCGGCGGCGCCGGGACAGAGCGGCTATCTGCTGCGGGTCGATCCGGACAAGGCGTTGGATGCCCGGTTGGCCGGGCAGGATGTGCGGCTGACCATCGAAGCGGCCCGTACCGACGGCAAGGCGCTGGTCGTGCCGATCACCGCGCTCACCGCGGGCGCCGACGGCCGGACCACGGTCACGGTGCTCCAGCCGGACAACGAGCGGCGTCGGGTGGAGGTGCGCACGGGCACCGCGGGCGACGGCTTCGTCGCCGTGGAGCCGGTGGGGGCTGCCCGGCTGGCCAAGGGCGAGCAGGTCATCGTGGGTGTGAAGAAGGGGGTGGCCGGGCAGTGACGCCGGTCATCGAGTTCCGCCAGGTCGGCCTCACCTACCCGGGGCCGCCGCCCGTGCCTGCCCTCAAGCCATGTGAACTGCTCGTCGAGCCGGGGGATTTCGTTACCGTCGTCGGGCCTTCGGGCTCGGGCAAGTCCACCTTCCTCAACATAGCCGGGCTGCTTGACGCCCCCACCCATGGCACGTACCTCCTCGACGGCTACGACACCGGCGCGCTGTGTGACGCCGATCGAACCGCGCTGCGCGGTCGTCGCATCGGCTTCGTCTTCCAGGCCTTTCATCTGCTGCCGCACCGCTCGGCGTTGGAGAACGTCACCCTGGCCATGGTCTACAACGGCGTCCCCCACGCCGAGCGGGCCCCGCGCGCCCGCGACGCCCTGGTCCGCGTGGGCCTCGGCCACCGCATCGACTCGCTGCCCACCCGGCTCTCGGGCGGTGAGCGCCAACGCGTCGCCATCGCCCGGGCACTGGCCGCCGGCCCCTCCCTGCTGCTGTGCGATGAGCCCACCGGCAATCTCGACACTGCCAACGCCGGGGCGGTCCTGGAGCTGCTGGACGAACTGCACACCGACGGGATGACCATCTTGCTGATCACGCACGATCCGGAGGTGGCCGCCCGCGGTGCCCGCACTGTAGCCATCCGCGACGGTGTCCTTCGTGAGCAGCAGGTGGCCGCGTGAAGCTGCGCATCCGGGGTGCACGCGCCGCCACCGGCGTCATACCCTCCGTCTTCACCCCGCGCGACCTGCTCGCCGAGGCCACGGCCGGGATGCTGCAGCGGCCCGCCCGCTCCGCGCTGACCGCGCTTGGCACGGTGCTCGGCGTCGGCACGTTCGTGGCGATCCTCGGACTGACCGCGACCACCTCGTCCCAGATCGACGCCCGGTTCAACGCCCTGACCGCCACCGAGGTGACGATCGAGGAGACGGTGGACGACCCCGACCAGCTCACCGGGCCCGCCTTCCCCGAGGACGCCGACGCCCGGATGCACAGGGTGAACGGGGTCAAGGCCGCGGGGGTTTACTGGACCGTACGGGACGACCGGGCGGGCAGCGTCCGCTCCGCGCCCATCGGCGACAGTGCCGGAGGCGAGCGGATCGATGTCGTCGCAGCCTCGCCCGGCGTCCTGAAGGCCGCCGAGCCGACCCTGGCCGAGGGGCGGCTGTACGACGAGCGGATGGCCAAGGCCGGCCGGGTCGCCGTGATCGGCGCGGGAACCGCGAGCCGACTGGGCATCACCACCCTGGAGACCCATCCCGCGCTGTTCATCGGCGAGGAGTCGTTCACCGTCGTCGGTATCGTCGACGATGTGAAGCGCAAGGCCGACCTGCTGCTCTCCGTCGTCGTCCCGCGCACCACCGCCGAGCAGATCTGGGGCACCCCCGACCCCACCGAGTCCGGCATGCTGATCGCCACCGAACTGGGCGCCGCCCAGCAGGTCGCCACCGAAGCGGCCACCGCGCTGCGCCCCGACCACCCCGAGTACTTCAAGGCCATCCCGCCCCCGGACCCCAAGGCCCTGCGCTCGACCGTGAACTCCGACCTGAATCAGCTCTTTCTGCTGCTGGCCGGGATCTGCCTGATCATCGGCGCGGTCGGCATCGCCAACACCACTCTGGTCGCGGTGCTGGAGCGGACCGGCGAGATCGGGCTGCGCCGCGCCTTGGGCGCCCGCGCCCGGCACATCACCGCCCAGTTCCTGGCCGAGTCCGGTGCCCTCGGCGCCCTTGGCGGCCTGGTGGGCACCAGCCTGGGCACCGTGACGGTGGTCGCCGTCGCTGTGGCCCGGGACTGGACCCCGGTCGTGCACCCCGCAACCGTCGCCGCCGCCCCGCTGGTCGGGCTGGTCACCGGCGTGCTGGCCGGCCTCTATCCGGCCTGGCGGGCCTCGCGCATCCAGCCGGTGGAGGCCCTTCGGCGCTGACCTGTGAGGTTTGCGGGGCCTGTCGGGATGCCGACCGCGCCCCTGAATGTTCTGCCCTTGGGCGCGGCTTCTATTTCGGCTCCCCTGTCGCGTCCGTGGGTCGCTGACCAGGGGTGATGCAAACAACACGCCGTACCGCAGGTACGTTTCGACTTGCGACAGAACGAAACGGAAGAACCTGGATACGGCGTGCGATCTTCAATGCCGGGGCCGGGGCTGGTCGGTCAGTACGACGAGCCCGAGGCGCCCAGGGAACCGGTCGGGTGCCAGACCGTCTTGGTCTCCAGGAACGCCGTCATGCGCTCGGTGCCCGGCGTCGCCGTCCAGTTGTCCACAGGTTGTGGACGGAGGGCGCGCTTGAGGTTGTCCGCCGCCGCGATCTCCAGCTCCTTCGCGAGGACGTCGTCCGCGCCCGCGAGGTCGATCGCGTTGACGTCCATGTGGGCCGCGAGCGGCGCCGCGATCTCGGCCGTGCGGCCGGAGAGGATGTTGACGACGCCGCCGGGCAGGTCGGAGGTGGCCAGCACCTCACCCAGGGAGAGCGCCGGGAGCGGCGCCCGCTCGGAGGCGATCACGACCGCCGTGTTGCCGGTCGCGATCACCGGGGCGACCACCGACACCAGGCCCAGGAACGATGACTCCTGCGGCGCCAGGACGGCGACCACGCCGGTCGGCTCGGGGGAGGAGATGTTGAAGAACGGGCCCGCGACCGGGTTGGCCGCGCCGGTCACCTGCGCGATCTTGTCGGTCCACCCGGCGTACCAGACCCAGCGGTCGATCGCCGCGTCCACCTGGGCGGCCGCCTTGGACTTCGACAGGCCCTCGGCGTCGGCGACCTCGCGCGCGAACTGGTCCCGGCGCCCCTCCAGCATCTCCGCGATCCGGTAGAGCACCTGGCCGCGGTTGTACGCCGTCGCGCCGGACCAGCCGCCGAACGCCTTGCGCGCGGCGACCACCGCGTCCCGGGCGTCCTTGCGGGAGGACTGCGGCGCGTTGGCCAGCCAGTTGCCCTTTGCGTCGGTCACCTCGTACACCCGGCCGCTCTCGGAACGCGGGAACTTGCCGCCCACGTACAGCTTGTAGGTCTTGAAGACGGACAGCCGCCCGGCCGTCTCGGACTTGTCAGACATCGAGGTACGCCTCCAGGCCGTGGCGGCCGCCCTCGCGGCCGAAGCCCGACTCCTTGTAGCCGCCGAACGGCGCGGCCGGGTCGAACTTGTTGAACGTGTTGGACCAGATCACGCCCGCGCGCAGCTTTCGCGCCACCGCGAGCACCCGCGAGCCCTTCTCCGACCAGATGCCCGCCGACAGGCCGTACTGGGTGTTGTTGGCCTTGGCGACGGCCTCGTCGGGCGTGCGGAAGGTCAGCACCGAGAGCACCGGGCCGAAGATCTCCTCACGGGCGACGGTGTGCGCCTGGGTGACGTCGGTGAACAGCGTCGGGGCGAACCAGTAACCGGACGACGGCAGTTCGCAGGCGGGCGACCAGCGCTCGGCGCCCTCCGCCTCGCCCCGCTCGACGAGCGAGGTGATCCGCGCCAGCTGCTCGGCCGAGTTGATCGCGCCGATGTCCGTGTTCTTGTCGAGCGGGTCGCCCAGGCGCAACGTCGACAGACGGCGCTTGAGGGAGTCCAGCAGCTCGTCCCGGACCGACTCCTGGACCAGCAGCCGCGAGCCCGCGCAGCACACCTGGCCCTGGTTGAAGAAGATGCCGGTGACGATGCCCTCGACGGCCTGGTCGATCGGGGCGTCGTCGAAGACGATGTTGGCGCCCTTGCCGCCCAGTTCCAGGGTGAGCTTCTTGCGGGTGCCGGCGACGGCCCGCGCGATCTCCTTGCCGACCGGCGTGGAGCCGGTGAAGGCGACCTTGTCCACGTCCGGGTGGGCGACCAGCGCGGCGCCCGTGTCGCCGTACCCGGGAAGGATGTTGACGACGCCCTTCGGCAGGCCCGCCTGGCGGCAGACGTCCGCGAAGAACAGGGCGCTCAGCGGCGTGGTCTCCGCGGGCTTCAGCACGACCGTGTTGCCGGTCGCCAGCGCCGGGGCGACCTTCCACGCCAGCATCAGCAGCGGGAAGTTCCAGGGGATGACCTGGCCGGCCACGCCCAGCGGCTTCGGGGACGGACCGAAACCGGCGTGCTCCAGCTTGTCGGCCCAGCCCGCGTGGTAGAAGAAGTGCGCCGCGACCAGGGGCAGATCGGCGTCGCGGGTCTCCCTGATCGGCTTGCCGTTGTCCAGCGTCTCCAGCACCGCCAGCTCGCGGCTGCGCTCCTGGATGATCCGGGCGATGCGGAACAGGTACTTGGCGCGCTCCGAGCCGGGCAGCGCCGACCACTTCTCGAACGCCCTGCGGGCGGCCTTCACCGCGCGGTCGACGTCCGCCTCACCGGCCTGCGCGACCTCCGACAGCACTTCCTCCGTGCTGGGGGAGACGGTCTTGAAGACCCTGCCGTCCGCCGCCTCGGCGAACTCGCCGTCGATGAACAGGCCGTAGGAGGGCGCGATGTCCACGATCGCGCGGGACTCGGGAGCCGGTGCGTATGCGAATGCCGACGTCTGCAATTCCATGTCCATGGTGTCTCAGTCCACCGTCACGTAGTCGGGGCCGGAGTAGCGTCCGGTGGCCAGCTTCTGACGCTGCATCAGCAGATCGTTCAGCAGCGAGGAGGCGCCGAAGCGGAACCAGTGGTTGTCCAGCCAGTCCCCGCCGGCGGTCTCGTTGACCAGCACCAGGAACTTGATCGCGTCCTTGCTGGTACGGATGCCGCCGGCCGGCTTCACCCCGACCTGGACGCCGGTCTGCGCGCGGAAGTCGCGGACCGCCTCCAGCATCAGGAGCGTGTTCGCGGGCGTGGCGTTCACCGCCACCTTGCCGGTGGACGTCTTGATGAAGTCCGCGCCCGCCAGCATGCCGAGCCAGGAGGCGCGGCGGATGTTGTCGTACGTCGACAGCTCGCCGGTCTCGAAGATGACCTTCAGGCGGGCGCTCGTACCACAGGCTTCCTTCACCGCGACGATCTCGTCGTACACCTTCAAATAGTGCCCCGCGAGGAACGCGCCCCGGTCGATGACCATGTCGATCTCGTCGGCGCCCGCGGTCACGGCCTCGCGCACGTCCGCCAGCTTCACGGACAGCGCGGCGCGGCCCGCCGGGAAGGCGGTGGCGACCGACGCGACCTTCACCGAGGAGCCGGCGACGGCCTCCTTGGCGACGGCCACCATGTCGGGGTAGACGCACACCGCCGCCGTCGCGGGCGTGGCGGGGTCCGTCGGGTCGGGGTGGACCGCCTTGGCGCCGAGCGCCCGGACCTTGCCCGGGGTGTCCGCGCCTTCCAGGGTCGTCAGGTCGACCATCGAGATGGCGAGTTCGATGGCGTAGGCCTTCGCGGTCGTCTTGATGGAACGGGTGCCGAGCGAGGCGGCTCGCGCCTCGAGGCCGACCGCGTCGACGCCGGGCAGCCCGTGCAGGAAGCGGCGCAGCGCGCCGTCGGACGCGGTGACGTCCGCGAGGGCGTGGGCGCCGGGGACGCCGGGGGTTCCGGGGGTGCCTCCCACGCGTTCGGCAGTGGCTGAGGGTGCGTTGATGGGCATGGTCACCAGACGAGCATATCTACGCGCGTAGCGGCTGTACACCCCGGGGGAACAGGCCAATGGGCGGGCGGCCGGTCGGACCGTACCGGCGTGCGGCACAATCGGCAGCATGACGACCCCCGAGCCCCAGTCACCAGCACCGCAGCCCCCGGCAGCCCGGTCCAGGGACCGCGTCTACCGGTCACCCTCGGGCATCGCGGGCGGTGTCGTGCTGCTCGCCATCGTCGTCTGGCTCGGCATCGACGCGATCGTCGCCGGTCACGGGCGCACCCCGTGGCTGGCGCTGGCCTCGCTGATCCTGATCGTGCCGCCGGTCGTCGCCTTCACCCTGCGTCCCGCCGTCCACGCCGACGAGGACCGGCTGCGCATCCGCAACCCGTTCCGCGTCGTCGTGCTGCCCTGGGGCCAGGTCGCCTCGCTGCGCTCCGGCTACTCCAACGAGGTCGTCGCCGAGTCCGGCGCCAAGTACCAGCTGTGGGCCGTCCCGGTCTCGCTGCGGGCGCGCAAGAGGGCGGCCCGCCGGGCGGACCGCGCGGCGGCGGAGCAGGCCGGGGAGAGGACGGGCCGCGGCGGCCGCGCCGGCCGCGGCGGGGTGTTCGGAGCCGGGCAGGGGTTCGGCGGGCCCGGGCGCGCGGCGGTTCCGCAGGGGTCCGTGCGCGCCGAGACCGACAAGGTCATGGACGACCTGCGCGAGCTGCTGGAGGCCCGGGGCCGGGCGGAGACGGCCCAGGGCGAGGTGACCGTGCGCTGGGCGTACGAGATCGCGGGACCGACGCTGGCCGGGGCGGTGCTGCTGGCGGTGCTGCTGGCGACCGGCTGACCAGGGCCGGCGGGCTGACCAGCTCTGGCGGGCTGACCAGGTCCGGCGGGCGGTCCGGTCGTCGGCTGACCCGGCTGACGGGCTGCTGCCGCAGGGTCGCTCAGGGGGCGCCCGGCCACAGCAGGGCCATGTGGGCTCCCCAGTACGCCGAGCCCAGCAGCGCCGCCGTCAGGAACAGCGCGCGGTACCTGCGGGAGGCGCGGGCCAGGTGCAGGGCCAGCGGCAGCAGCAGCGGGAAGCCCGGCAGCAGGAAGCGGGCGCGCGGGAAGTAGACCCCGCCGCTGCCCAGCACGATCACCAGCAGCACGCCCGTGAACACCAGCAGGGGCAGCGGCTGGCGGTCCCCCACCGACAGGGCGAACAGCACCGTCGACGCGATCAGCGTGCCCGTCACCAGCACCAGGAACAGGTGCGGCCGCGGGTCCGAGGCCAGCATCTCCCGCATCCGGCGCACCGTCTCCCGGCCGCCGTCCAGCTCGTTGCGCCACAGCCGCTGTACGGCGAAGTAGCCGTCCCAGCGGCCCACCCGCAGGCCCACCCAGCCGACGTACCCGCACCAGCCCAGCGGCGCCAGGGCGGCGGCCGCGAGCAGGCGGACGTCGAACGGGCGGCGGCGGCGCACGGCGAGCAGCGCCCAGACGGCGACCGCGGCCGCCACCGCGACACCGGTCGGCCGGGTCAGGCCCGCCAGGCTCGCCAGGCAGGCCGCGGTGAGCGGACGCCCGGTGAGCACCGCGTACAGCGCCCATGCGGCGAACGCCGTGAACAGGGACTCGGTGTAGCCCATCCACTGCACCAGGCCGACCGGGAGGGCCGCCCACAGGAAGGTGAGCAGTACGCCGGTCCGGTGGCCGTGCAGCCGGTCGCCGACCGCGAACACGCCCCAGGCGGCGGCCAGTGACGCGAGGACGGCGATGCCCAGGCCGGTGGAGGCGCGGCTGCCGGGGGTGAGCACCGCGACCGCCTTCACCAGGTACGGGTACAGCGGGAAGAACGCCAGGTTGTTGGCGTTGTACGCGGTGCCGAGCTGATGGGCGTAGCCGTGATCGGCGATGCCGAGGTACCAGTCGGCGTCCCAGTGCAGCGCCAGGACCGGCCAGACGCCGTGGTGTCGGCGGTGGGCCCACACGGCCAGCACGGCCAGCCCGGTCAGCCGCACGGCGAGGTACCCGAGCAGGGCCGGGGCCGCCCGGTGCAGCGCGGCGCGCGGAGCGGACGGCGGCGCCGACGGTGGGGGCGGGGAGCCCGGGGAGGCGGTCGCTCGGGGTGTCGGCCGGAATGCGGTCGTGGACACGGCGGCGGCTCCAGGCTGGCTCGGCGGTGCGTTTCCGCTCCACCGTTGCCCGGCGGCCGGTCCGGAGCGTGGAGCCCGGGTCAGCGGACCGCCGAAAACCACCCGACGGGGTGCCCCCCGGACGGCGCAAGGGGGCGCCCCGTCGGGTGCGGGCGGAGGCTCGCCCGGTCGGGTGTGGACCGAAGTCCGCCCGGTCGGGTGCGGGCGCTGCGGCGGGCGGAGCCGCGGCGCCCGCCGTGATCCGGCGGGGCGCAGACCTCCGGCCGGCACCCGAGTCGGGTGCCGGGCCGGAGTGCGGTGTCGGGTGCGGGCGGAGGCTCGCCCGGTCGGGTGTGGACCGAAGTCCGCCCGGTCGGGTGCGGGCGCTGCGGCGGGCGGAGCCGCGGCGCCCGCCGT
>NZ_JBVIIE010000032.1:0-7290 GCF_055569945.1 Streptomyces sp. NPDC031340 | reverse complement strand
CCGTGATCCGGCGGGGCGCAGACCTCCGGCCCGCACCCGAGTCAGGTGCGAGCCGGAGTGTCAGGTGCCGGGCCGGAGTGCGGTGCCGACCGGAGTCAGGTGCCGGGCCGGGGTCAGGCACGGGCCGGAGTCCGGATACCGGTCAGATGCCGGCCGCCGCCGACAGGTCCCGCCGGATGTCCGCCAGCAGGCCGGCCGCCCGGGCGTGGGCCGCGGGCAGGTCGGCGTGCGTGGAGACCGGGACGACGACCTCCAGGTAGCACTTCAGCTTCGGCTCGGTGCCGCTCGGGCGGACGACGACGCGGGCGCCGTCGAGGGTGTAGCGCAGCCCGTCCGTCGGCGGCAGCCGGTCCGTGCCCAGCGTGAGGTCCTCGGCCTTGGTGACGGCCAGGCCCGCGAGCGTGGCCGGGGGCCGCTCGCGCAGGCGCCGCATGGCGTCCGCGATGAGCGACAGGTCCTCGACGCGCACCGAGAGCTGGTCGGTGGCGTGCAGCCCGTGCTCCACGGCGAGGTCGTCGAGCAGGTCCGGCAGCGTGCGGCCCTGCTCCTTGAGGACGGAGGCCAGCTCCGTGATCAGCAGGGCGGCGGTGATGCCGTCCTTGTCGCGCACGCCGTCGGGGTCGACGCAGTAGCCGAGCGCCTCCTCGTAGCCGTAGCGCAGGCCGTCGACGCGGGAGATCCACTTGAAGCCGGTGAGGGTCTCCTCGTACGGCAGGCCGGCCCGCTCGGCGATCCGGCCGAGGAGGGAGGAGGAGACGATGGACTCGGCGAGGGTGCCGCGCGCCCCGCTGCGCACCAGGTAGGCGGCGAGCAGCGCGCCCACCTCGTCGCCGCGCAGCATCCGCCACTCGCCGCCGTCCTTGACGGCCACGGCCAGGCGGTCGGCGTCCGGGTCGTTGGCGACGATCAGGTCGGGGTCCGTCTCGCGGGCCCGCGCGAAGGCCAGGTCCATGGCGCCGGGCTCTTCCGGGTTGGGGAAGGCGACGGTCGGGAAGTCCGGGTCGGGATCCGCCTGCTCGGCGACGAGGGCGGGCTCCGGGAACCCGGCACGGGCGAACGCTGCCAGCAGCACGTCCTTGCCCACGCCGTGCATCGCCGTGTAGACGGTGCGGGCGGTGCGCGGGGAGCCGTCGGTGAGGACGGCGTCCGTGCGGGCGAGGTAGGCGTCCGGGACTGAGTCGTCCAGGGTCTGCCAGCCCGACTCCGGGCGCGGGACGTCGTGCAGGGAGGCGATCGCGGCGATCTCGGCGGCGATCTCCGCGTCGGCCGGCGGGACGATCTGCGAGCCGTCGCCGAGGTAGACCTTGTAGCCGTTGTCCCGGGGCGGGTTGTGGCTGGCGGTGACCTCCACGCCGGCCACCGCGCCGAGGTGCCTGATGGCGAAGGCGAGCACCGGGGTCGGCAGCGGCCGGGGGAGCACGGCGGCGCGCAGCCCCGCGCCCGTCACGACGGCCGCCGTGTCACGCGCGAAGTCGGCGGACTTGTGCCGGGCGTCGTAGCCGATGACGACGAGGCCGCCGGTCTCGCCCTTCTTCTTCAGGTACGCCGCCAGGCCGGCGGCCGCGCGGATGACGACCGCGCGGTTCATGCGCAGGGGACCGGCGCCGAGTTCGCCGCGCAGGCCCGCGGTGCCGAACTGGAGGGTGCCGCTGAAGCGGGCCGACAGTTCCGTCACGTCACCGGCCTCGATGAGCTTGCCCAGCTCCTCGCGGGTGTCCGGGTCGGGGTCCTCGGCGAGCCAGGTCCGGGCCCGGGCGAAGAGTTCGTCGTGCACGTCGGGTCAACCTCCGGTTGCTTGTCGATGCCGGTCACGGCCGGTCACGCATTGTCCACTTCAGTCCGCTCCGGTCCACTTCGGCAAGTGCCGGGGGCGGGACTCTCAGAGCCGGCCGAGCACCTGCCCCAGCAGCGCGCCCATCCGCGCCGCGCTGTCCCGCCCGGCCTGCAGGACCTCCTCGTGGTTCAGCGGCTCCCCCGTCATGCCCGCGGCGAGGTTGGTCACCAGGGAGATGCCCAGCACCTCGGCCCCCGCCTCACGCGCCGCGATCGCCTCCAGCACCGTCGACATGCCCACCAGGTCGGCGCCGATGACCCGGGCCATCCGGATCTCGGCCGGGGTCTCGTAGTGCGGGCCGGGGAACTGGGCGTAGACGCCCTCCTCCAGGCTCGGGTCGATCTCCTTGCACAGCGCGCGCAGCCGCGGCGAGTACAGGTCCGTCAGGTCGACGAAGTTCGCGCCGACGATGGGGGAGGTGGCGGTGAGGTTGATGTGGTCGCTGATCAGGACCGGCTGGCCGGGGCGCATGCCCTCGCGCAGACCTCCGCAGCCGTTGGTGAGGACCACGGTCTTGCAGCCGGCCGCCACGGCCGTGCGCACCCCGTGCGCGACCGCGGCGACACCGCGGCCCTCGTAATAGTGCGTCCGCCCGAGGAAGACCAGGGCGCGCTTGTCGCCGGTCCGGTACGAGCGGACCGTGCCGCCGTGTCCCTCCACCGCCGGCGCCGGGAAGCCGGGCAGGTCGGTCACCGGGAACTCGGCGTCGGGGGCGCCGAGGGCGTCCACGGCCGGCGCCCAGCCGGAGCCCATCACGAGGGCGACGTCGTGGGTCTCGGCGCCGGTGAGTACGCGCAGGCGCGCGGCGGCGGCGTCGGCGGCCGCGTGGGGGTCGCCCTGGATGTCGTCCGGAAGAAGAGATGCGTTCACGCCGACGAGGGTAACCGCTCAGGGCCTACGCGCGTAGATGGTTGGCGCGACGCGTTGGCGATCGTTGTCTTGTCGTTTTCAACGAACGGAGTGACACAACGGGATGTTTGCGTCCGCTGTGGACGGAACGTTCACCCTGCCTCGCCCGGCCGTCCTCGGCAGCGGCTCGGCGGTGGCTCGGCGGTGGGCTGAGCAGTGGGCTGAGCAGTGGGCAGTGGGCAGTGGGCTCAGCAGGGCCGCTTGCGCAGCTCCATCACATAGTCGTACGGGGCGCCGGCCGACTCCGCGGCGTCGGCGATCTCGCCGAGGTAGCGGGCCGAGGGCAGGCCGCCCTCGTAGCCGTTGAGGACGTACACCCAGGCCGCCTCCTCGCCCTCGAGCGTGTGCACCCGCACCCGCATCCGGCGGTAGATGCCGAGCCCGACGCCCTCCCAGCGGTCCATGGACTCCTCGTCGAGCGGCGCGACGTCGTAGAGCGCGACGAAGACCTGGGAGCCCGGCGCCTCGGCGATCGTCGCCAGCGCCCCTTCCCAGCCCATGTGCTCGCCCCCGAAGGTCAGCCGCCACCCGTTCAGCCAGCCGGTGGCGCGCAGCGGCGAGTGCGGGGCACGGCGGGTCATCAGCCGCGCGTCGAGGTTGCCGGCGTACGCGGCGTAGAGCGACATGCGTGAAGGGTACGGCAGCGGCCCGCCCGTCACTCGTTTTGCTTGGGCAACACGGAGTACGCCGATAACACCGGTGACGGTGACACCGACGCCTGCCGGAGCGGCCCCGCGCCCGCCCCCGCGAGACCCTCCGGGATTTTCCGGCACCTTCCGAGGTCCCCGAGGTCCCCGAGGTCCCCGAGACGACGGAAGGCGCCGTCCTGTGCCCCTGGGCGGGAGCATCTCCCGCCGTGCGGGACAATGGAGTACGTGACTCGGATCGTGATCATCGGTGGCGGACCCGGCGGATACGAAGCGGCGCTGGTGGCCGCGCAACTCGGCGCGGAGGTGACCGTCGTCGACTGCGACGGCCTGGGCGGAGCGTCGGTGCTGACCGACTGCGTGCCCTCGAAGACCCTCATCGCCACGGCCGAGGTGATGACCACCTTCGACTCCTCCTACGAGGAGCTCGGCATCATCGTCGCCGACGACACCCCGCCCCTGGAGCAGGCGGCCCGGGTGGTCGGGGTCGACCTCGGCAAGGTCAACCGGCGTGTCAAGCGGCTCGCCCTGGCGCAGTCGCACGACATCACCGCCTCCGTCACCCGGGCCGGCGCCCGGGTGCTGCGCGGCCGGGGCCGGCTGGAGGGCATGCAGGCCCTCGACGGCTCCCGCAAGGTCGTGGTCACCGCGGCCGACGGCACGGAGGAGACCCTCACCGCCGACGCCGTGCTCATCGCCACCGGCGGTCACCCGCGCGAGCTGCCCGACGCCCGGCCCGACGGCGAGCGCATCCTCAACTGGACCCAGGTGTACGACCTGACCGAGCTCCCCGAGGAACTCATCGTGGTCGGCTCCGGTGTCACCGGCGCCGAGTTCGCCGGCGCCTACCAGGCCCTCGGCTCCAAGGTCACCCTGGTCTCCTCCCGCGACCGGGTGCTGCCCGGCGAGGACCCGGACGCCGCCGCCGTCCTGGAGGACGTCTTCCGCCGCCGCGGCATGAACGTCATGGCCCGCTCGCGCGCCGCCGCCGCCAAGCGGGTCGGCGACCGGGTCGAGGTCACCCTCGCCGACGGGCGGGTCATCACCGGCTCGCACTGCCTCATGGCCGTCGGCGCCGTGCCCAACAGCGCCGGCCTCGGGCTGGAGGAGGCGGGCGTCAGGCTGCGCGAGTCCGGGCACATCTGGACCGACAAGGTCTCCCGCACGTCCGCGCCGGGCGTGTACGCCGCCGGTGACGTGACCGGCGTCTTCGCACTCGCCTCGGTCGCGGCCATGCAGGGCCGCATCGCCATGTACCACTTCCTGGGCGACTCGGTGGCCCCGCTCAACCTGAAGACGGTCTCCTCGAACGTCTTCACCGACCCCGAGATCGCCACCGTCGGCTACAGCCAGGCCGACGTCGACGCCGGGAAGATCGACGCGCGGGCGGTCAAGCTCCCGCTCCTGCGCAACCCCCGGGCGAAGATGCAGGGCATCCGGGACGGCTTCGTCAAGATCTTCTGCCGGCCGGGCACCGGGATCGTCGTGGGCGGCGTGGTCGTGGCCCCGCGCGCTTCGGAACTGATCCATCCGATCTCGATCGCCGTCGACAACAATCTGACGGTCGAACAGATCGCGAACGCCTTCACCGTGTACCCCTCCCTTTCGGGCTCGATCGCGGAGGTCGCGCGGCAGCTGCACACCCGCAAGACGAGCGGCGAGATCTGAGCCGCCGGAGCCGGTTTCCCGCTGGTCACGGGGGATTGTGGGACATGCGGGCGGCATAGTCGGGGCGGTTATGGCCTTATACCACCTGCCGCCCCGCTGTGCGAACAACTTCTGCTATTCGGCGCAAACTGCTGAAAGCAGACGGTCGTTGGGGTTACTGTCAGTTTCGTGTTCGCTGCAGAACGTCGCCAATTGATCCTCGAAATGGTGCGCGCGAACGGGGCCGTGTCGCTCCGTGAGCTCGCCCGCGTCGTCCAGACCTCCGAAGTGACCGTACGGCGGGACGTGCGCGCGCTGGAGGCAGAAGGACTCCTCGACCGCCGGCACGGCGGTGCGGTATTGCCGGGCGGGTTCACGCGGGAGTCCGGCTTTCCGCAGAAGTCACATCTCGCGACCGCCGAGAAGACCGCCATCGCCGACCTCGCCGCCAACTTCGTGGAGGAGGGCGAGGCGATCGTCGTCGGGGCGGGCACCACCACGCAGGAACTGGCGCGCCGGCTCGCCCGGGTGCCAGGGCTGACCGTGGTCACCAACTCCCTGCTGGTCGCCCAGGCGTTGGCGCACGCCAACCGGGTGGAGGTCGTGATGACCGGCGGCACCCTGCGCGGCTCCAACTACGCCCTTGTCGGCAGCGGCGCCGAGCAGTCCCTGCAGGGGCTGCGCGTGTCGCGGGCCTTCCTGTCCGGGAGCGGTCTGACCGCCGAGCGCGGGCTGTCCACGTCCAACATGCTGTCGGCGTCGGTCGACCGGGCGCTCGTCCAGGCGGCCGCGGAGGTCTTCGTCCTCGCCGACCACACCAAGCTCGGCACGGACACCATGTTCCAGACCGTGCCGACGGACGTGATCACCCGTCTCGTGACGGACGAGCCGCCGTCGCACGACGACCGCGCGGCCACCGAGCTCCAGGCCCTCGCCGACCAGGGCGTCCAGATCGCCGTGGCCGGGGCGTCCACGGGCTCGGGGAGTGATGCGGTCCCCCCACGCCGGCCGCGCCGGGACGTGTCGCTCCCCGGCCCGCGCCGCGGCCAGGTCCCCGGCAACGGACTCCGGACGGCCGCCGCACTCGGTGACGCACCCCCGGGCACGGAACGGGGCCGCGTCGCGGACCTGCGCCGTCGGTAGCCGTCGGTAGCCGCCGGTCGGCGCCCCGCGGAGGGCCGTGGCGACCCCCGGGCCCACAGGGGCCCTGGCACCCTCCGGACCCACGGCACCCGCCGCGTCCGCGGCGTCCGGCTCCGGGCTTGCGGGGTTCGCCCCGCCCGCTACGGGCCTGCGGGGATCCCCCCGGGTCTGACTGCGGGCTTGTGGTGCCTGCGGGATTCGTTCTCGCTGACTCCGAGTCAGTGCAGGCGGGCGATCTGCCCACGCCGGGTCAATGTGGGCGGGTGTCTGCTCACGCCGGGTCAGCCGGGTCGATCTGCTCACTCCGGGTCAGCGGGGTCTGCTCGCGCTCACTTCGGGCGCGTGGAGCCGCCGTGACCCTCGGGTGCGACGGGCGTCGCCCCCGCCCCGTTGCGGGGCCGCAAGACGAGCCCCGGCGAGCGGCCGGTCCGTCGCTGCGCCTGGCCCCACCGTCCTGGCGTAGCCGGGCGATCCGCTCGGTCAGCCAGTCGTTGGCGGTTCGGCAGCATCATCGGCCGCGTTGGGCTGCGCTACCGCGCCGGGCTGCGCACCCGCGTCCGGCCCCCACCCCCACCCGCGTCTGGTCCACGTCCCCCCGTCCGCCTCGGCCTCCGGTCCTGTCGGTCGGCGGCGTCCGGTCCTGTCGAGTGCCCCGAACCGGTCGGGGGGCGTCGGTCGGGCCGTATGCCGGCGGCGACGCAGCGGACGGCGCGCCACAGAGGCAGGCACCCCCGGTAGGACGACGGAGGCGCCCAGGCGCCCTCGGCAGGACGACGGAGGCGGGGGGGGGGGGGGGGGGGGGGGGGGGGGGGGGGGGGGGGGGGGGGGGGGGGGGGGGGGGGGGGGGGGGGGGGGGGGGGGGGGGGGGGGGTAGGCGCGATGCCCCAACCCCCCCCCCCCCCCCCCCCCCCCCCCCCCCCCCCCCCCCCCCCCACCCCCCCCCCCCCCCCCCCCCCCCCCCGCCTCCGGGTGTCGTGCGGGACGCCCCTGTGGACGTCAGTCCTTGATCTCGCAGATGGCGGCGCCGGAGGTGACGGAGGCGCCGATCTCGGCGGACAGGCCCTTGACGGTGCCGGCCTTGTGGGCGTTGAGGGGCTGTTCCATCTTCAT
>NZ_JBVIIE010000031.1:76373-106084 GCF_055569945.1 Streptomyces sp. NPDC031340 | reverse complement strand
GGGCCGAACCGGCTGTGGCTCACGGACATCACCGAGCACGCGACCGGCGAGGGCAAGCTGTACCTGTGCGCCGTCAAGGACGCTTTCTCGGGCCGCATCGTGGGCTATTCCATCGACGCCCGGATGCAGTCCCGCCTCGCGGTCAGAGCCCTGGAGTCCGCCGTCGCCCGTCGCGGCCCCGTCGCGGGGTGCATCGTGCACTCCGACCGCGGATCGCAATTCCGGTCCCGCAAGGTCGCCGCCGTCCTCACCCGGCACGGCCTGGTCGGCTCAATGGGCCGGGTCGGGGCCGCCGGCGACAACGCCGCGATGGAGAGCTTCTTCGCGCTGCTGCAGAAAAACGTCCTCGACCGCCGTACCTGGGTCACCCGCCAGGAGTTGCGGATCGCGATCGTCACCTGGATCGAACGGACCTACCACCGGCGCCGACGGCAACGACGCCTGGGCCGATTGACCCCCGTCGAGTACGAGACCATCATGACTCCACCCGCAGCTCTGGCTGCATAAAACCCGCTGTCACCCGATCATGCAGCAGTCCCTGGTCACGATCGGCACGCTCGTTTTGCTCCCGGTTGGCACGCTGGCTGAGCACTGCTCCGCCTAAAGTTCCGCCCAGCGTTCCTCCAACGCTGATGAGCGCGACGGCAAGCGTGGTCACATCCACGAGATCCCCCAACTCGTCCATTCCTGTGCCGGCAGGCGGCGGCTGAGTGCGACATGACAGCCGCCGCAGCCTGATTACGACCTTGCATCCGCGGCGTGGTCGAAGACCGGGACGACGATAGCGAGGGGCGGTCGGGGAGATCAGCCTCATCACCTGCAGGAACGCTTCAAGATCCCGTCCACGCCTCGTCCACAGACCCCGACATACGGCCGCTCCGGACGGCACACGCCTGCACATACGCGAAGACCCCGGCCTCAGCGTTTCCGCTGGTGACGGGGTCTTTGGGCACCTCATGCTGGGTGCCCCCGGCAGGATTCGAACCTGCGCACACGGCTCCGGAGGCCGTTGCTCTATCCCCTGAGCTACGGGGGCGTGTCATCTGCGCGGTGTGCGCTGCGACGGGTAGAACACTACCAGCTCCGGTGGGGTGTTCATGAACGGGTTTCGTCGCGTCGCCCGTGCGGTCGCGCATCCCCCGCACGGGGTGGAAGTGGGCAAAACCCGGACGCGGTGGCCGGTCCCGACCTACTCTCAAGTTGTGCCAGGCGCCTCGGGCCGGGTGCTTGTTGTGGACGACAACAAGGTCATCCGGCAGCTGATCAGGGTCAACCTCGAGCTGGAAGGGCTTGAGGTCGTGACCGCGGCCGACGGTGCCGAGTGTCTGGAAGTCGTCCATGAGGTGCAGCCTGATGTCGTCACCCTCGACGTCGTCATGCCTCGGCTCGACGGTCTGCGTACCGCCGCCCAGCTGCGTGCCGATCCGCGGACCCGTGATCTGCCCGTCGCCATCGTCAGTGCCTGTACCTCGTACGAGATCGAGAGCGGGCTCGACGTCGGCATTGACGCCTTCCTTGCCAAGCCCTTCGACCCCGTGGAACTCGTTCGTGTCGTCGTCGAGTTGATCGAGAAGGGGCGGCGGGCGGGGGGAGCAGCGGGAGATGGTGACTCCGACGATGCTCTGGGGCGTGCGCTCGGTTTCGGTGAGGCTGAGCGCGCCGGGCGCGCCGGCGGCTGACTGCTGAGCGGCGAGCCGTCAGCCTGCGGTCGGTCGATCATGGGTCGGTGGAGTTGGAAGGGGCGGCTTCAGCACTGCGTGTCCACATGTCGGACCCCTCGATTCCCGGTCGCCCTCCCACCCGCCTCCTCGCCTACCCTGTTCCCGTGACCCCCGGCGAGCTCTCCCGTACCGTGCTGTGCGCGGTGCGTCGTGCTGTGGACGCGGGGGAGCTGAGCGTGGCCGTGCCTGCACGTGCCGTTGTCGGGGCGCCCGGGCCTGGTGGGCGGGGGGACTACGCCACCAACATCGCCCTGCAGCTCGCCCGCCCGGCCGGCCAGCCCCCACTTCGGGTCGCCGAGATCCTGCGGCCCTATCTCGCGGACACAGACGGTGTCGCCGATGTCGTTGTCACCGGGCCCGGGTTTCTCAATCTGTGCCTGCGGCGGAGCGCCTCCGCGGGGCTCGTCGAGGAGATTCTGCGGCTTGGGGAGGGGTACGGGCACTCCGACGCCCTCGGCGGGGACGTCGTCGAGCTGCGCATTCCTCGTGAGGTGCGCGCCGCCGTCGTCGCCGATGCGGTCGGGCGGATCGTCGGTTCGCAGGGGGGTCGCCTGAAGGTCGTCGAGGTCGGGGCCGGTGAGCCTGTCGATCTCCGGCCCGTTCCGGCGTCCGAGGATCCCGCTCTGCTCGGGGTCGACGCCGCGCGCTGGGCCCTGCTTCATCCCGCCGTCCATGACCGGCCCCGGATCACCGCCGATCTGCTCGTCCAGCGTGAGAGCAATCCCCTCTTTCGGGTGCGGTATGCCCACGCCCGCACCCGTGCCCTCACCCGCAACGCCGCCGACCTCGGCTTCCGTAGCCGGCCCGGCCACATCAGCGGCAGCACCGCGCACCTCACCACCCCCCTCGCCGACCACCCCCGCGTCCTCCTGGCCGCCGCGTCCCACCGTGCCCCCGATCGCCTCGCCCGGCACCTGGTCACCATCGCCGACGCCGTGCTCGCGTTTCTGCCCGCCGTGCTGCCGCGCGGGGCGGAGAAACCCTCGGCCGCCCATCGTGCCCGGCTCGCGCTCGCCGAAGCCGCCGGGACGGTGCTGGCCGGCGGCCTGTCCCTGCTCGGCATCGACGCACCCGAACACCTCTGAGAAAGCCCACGAAGAGACATGAGCCGTTCCGCACACCCCGCCGGGCCCCGTCACGCCGACGTCCTCCCCGAGGGGCACTACTCCGCGCCGCCCGCCGATCTGAACACCCTCGACGCGAAGGTGTGGGCGCAGACCGTCGCCCGGGACGCGCAGGGGGTCGTCACCGTCGGCGGGATCGACGTCAAGACGCTCGCCGAGGAGTTCGGCACGCCTGCCTACGTGCTCGACGAGGCCGACTTCCGGGCCCGGGCCCGTGCCTGGCGCACCGCGTTCGGGCAGGACGCCGACGTCTTCTACGCCGGCAAGGCGTTCCTCTCGCGCGCCGTGGTGCGCTGGCTGCACGAGGAGGGGCTGAATCTCGACGTGTGCTCCGGCGGGGAGCTGGCCACCGCGCTGTCCGCCGGGATGCCCGCCGACCGGATCGCCTTCCACGGCAACAACAAGTCGACGGCGGAGATCACCCGGGCCGTCGCGGCGGGCGTGGGGCGGATCGTGCTCGACTCCTTCCAGGAGATCGTGCGGGTGGCGCACATCGCCCGGGAGCTGGGCAAGCGGCAGCGCGTGCAGATCCGGATCACCGTCGGCGTCGAGGCGCACACGCACGAGTTCATCGCCACCGCCCACGAGGACCAGAAGTTCGGCATCCCGCTCGCCGGGGGACAGGCCGCCGAGGCCGTGCGGCGGGCGCTGCAGCTCGACGGGCTCGAACTGATCGGCATCCACTCGCACATCGGGTCGCAGATCTTCGACATGTCGGGGTTCGAGGTGGCCGCGCACCGGGTGGTCGGGCTGCTGAAGGACATCCGGGACGAGCACGGGGTCGAGCTGCCGGAGATCGACCTCGGGGGCGGGCTCGGGATCGCGTACACCAGCGACGACGATCCGCGCGAGCCGCACGAGATCGCCAAGGCGCTGACGGAGATCGTCGGGCGGGAGTGCGAGGCGGCGAAGCTGCGTACGCCGCGGATCTCCGTCGAGCCCGGGCGCGCCATCGTCGGGCCGACCGCCTTCACGCTTTACGAGGTCGGGACCATCAAGCCGCTCGACGGGCTGCGGACGTACGTGTCCGTCGACGGCGGGATGTCGGACAACATCCGCACCGCGCTGTACGACGCCGAGTACAGCGTCGCTCTCGTCTCCCGCGCCTCCGACGCTGAGCCGATGCTCGCGCGTGTCGTCGGCAAGCACTGCGAGAGCGGGGACATCGTGGTCCGGGACGCGTTCCTGCCGGCCGACATCGCGCCCGGTGATCTGATCGCCGTGCCGGCGACGGGGGCGTACTGCCGGTCGATGGCCAGCAACTACAACCACGTGCTGCGTCCGCCCGTGGTCGCCGTGAAGGACGGGGAGGCGCGGGTGATCGTGCGGCGCGAGACGGAAGAGGATCTGCTGCGTCTCGACGTCGGGTGAGCCCACAGACCCACAGACCCACGGACCCACGGACCCACAGACCCGGTGGCGGAGGGCGGTAGCGGGCTCCGGGAAGATCTCCGGGAAGATCTTCGTCTTCCGCCCCCGTACAAATGAAATAGATGTCTCAGAATCCGGACCAAGGGCAGAAAATCCGGTCCGGTGAGTGAGACTGGTCGAACCGTAGACGGTATGAGGAAACGAGGTCGGATGATGCGTACGCGTCCGCTGAAGGTGGCGCTGCTGGGCTGTGGGGTCGTCGGCTCAGAGGTGGCGCGCATCATGACGACGCACGCCGAAGACCTCGCCGCCCGCATCGGCGCCCCGGTGGAACTGGCCGGCGTCGCGGTGCGCCGGCCCGGCAAGGTCCGCGCCGGCATCGACCCCTCCCTCGTCACCACCGACGCCACCGCGCTGGTCAAACGCGGCGACCTCGACGTCGTCGTCGAGGTCATCGGCGGGATCGAGCCCGCCCGCACGCTGATCACCACCGCGTTCGAGCACGGCGCCTCCGTGGTCTCCGCCAACAAGGCGCTGCTGGCCCAGGACGGGGCCGCGCTGCACGCCGCCGCCGAGCAGCACGGCCGGGACCTGTACTACGAGGCCGCCGTCGCCGGCGCCATCCCGCTGATCCGCCCGCTGCGCGAGTCCCTGGCCGGCGACAAGGTCAACCGGGTGCTCGGCATCGTCAACGGCACGACCAACTTCATCCTCGACAAGATGGACTCCACCGGCGCCGGCTACCAGGAGGCCCTCGACGAGGCCACCGCCCTCGGGTACGCGGAGGCCGACCCGACCGCCGACGTGGAGGGCTACGACGCCGCCGCCAAGGCCGCGATCCTCGCCGGGATCGCCTTCCACTCCCGGGTGCGCCTCGACGACGTCTACCGCGAGGGCATGACCGAGGTCACCTCCGCCGACTTCCGCTCGGCCAGGGAGATGGGCTGCACCATCAAGCTGCTCGCCATCTGCGAGCGGGCCGAGGACGGCCAGTCGGTCACCGCGCGCGTGCATCCGGCCATGATTCCGCTCACGCACCCGCTCGCCTCCGTGCGCGGCGCCTACAACGCCGTCTTCGTGGAGTCCGACGCCTCCGGGCAGTTGATGTTCTACGGCCCCGGCGCGGGTGGCGCCCCGACCGCCTCCGCGGTCCTCGGCGACCTGGTGGCCGTGTGCCGCAACCGGCTCAGCGGCTCGACCGGGCCCGGCGAGTCGGCGTACGCCGCGCTGCCGGTGTCGGGCATGGGCGAGGTGGTCACGCGCTACCACATCAGCCTCGACGTGGCCGACAAACCGGGCGTTCTCGCCCAAGTGGCCACCGTGTTCGCCGAGCACGGTGTGTCGATCGATACGGTTCGGCAGCAGGGCAAGGACGGCGAGGCCTCTCTCGTCGTCGTCACCCACCGGGCCTCCGACGCCGCACTCAGCGGTACCGTCGAGGCGCTGCGCAAGCTCGACACCGTGCGGGGTGTCGCCAGCATCATGCGGGTTGAAGGAGAGTAACCAGCAATGACCCACCAGTGGCGCGGAATCATCGAGGAGTACCGGGACAGGCTTCCGGTGTCCGACACCACGCCGGTCGTGACGCTCCGTGAGGGCGGCACGCCCCTCGTGCCCGCGCAGGTGCTCTCCGAGCGCACGGGCTGCGAGGTCCACCTCAAGGTGGAGGGCGCCAACCCCACCGGGTCCTTCAAGGACCGCGGCATGACGATGGCCATCTCCAAGGCCAAGGAGGAAGGCGCGAAGGCCGTCATCTGCGCCTCCACCGGCAACACCTCGGCGAGCGCCGCCGCCTACGCCGTGCGCGCGAAGATGGTCTCGGCCGTCCTGGTGCCGCGCGGCAAGATCGCGCTCGGCAAGATGGGGCAGGCGCTGGTGCACGGCGCCAAGATCCTCCAGGTCGACGGCAACTTCGACGACTGCCTCACCCTGGCCCGCGCGCTGAGCGACAACTACCCGGTGGCGCTGGTCAATTCGGTCAACCCGGTGCGTATCGAGGGCCAGAAGACGGCCGCCTTCGAGATCGTCGACATGCTCGGCGACGCCCCCGACATCCACGTCCTGCCGGTCGGCAACGCGGGCAACATCACCGCGTACTGGAAGGGGTACAGGGAGTACGCCGCCGATGGCGTGGCCGCCAAGAAGCCCCGAATGTGGGGCTACCAGGCGTCCGGTTCCGCGCCGATCGTGCGCGGCGAGGTGGTCAAGGACCCGTCGACCATCGCCACCGCCATCCGCATCGGCAACCCGGCGTCCTGGCAGTACGCGCTGGCGGCGCGGGACGAGTCGGGCGGCCTCATCGACGAGGTGACGGACCGTGAGATCCTGCGCGCCTACCGGCTGTTGGCCGCGCAGGAGGGCGTCTTCGTGGAGCCGGCGTCCGCCGCGTCCGTGGCCGGCCTGCTGAAGGCCGCCGAGCAGGGCAAGGTCGACCCGGGCCAGCGGATCGTCTGCACCGTCACCGGCAACGGCCTGAAGGACCCCGACTGGGCGGTCGCCGGCGCGCCGCAGCCGGTCACCGTCCCCGTCGACGCGGTGACGGCGGCCGAGCGCCTCGGCCTCGCGTAAGCGTCCTCGCATACGCGTAAGGGCCCTCGCACAAGCGTCTTCGTGCGAGGGCCCTGCACAGGGCCCTCGCGCAAGGGTCCTGACACCAGGGTCCGCGCGCAAACAGCACGCGGGTGCACAGGGGGCTTGCGACACGCATCGTGCGCCTCCTGTGCGCCCTATGTCGCCACAGAACCTTCCTTCGATAGGCTGTACCGAACCCGCCCGCTGCATATGCCCGCGCATATGGACGGCGCCGCGCCGTCCGTACGGCCCGAGGGTTCCCTTCCGTACGCATCGAATGTCTTCGACAGTCACGCAGCTCAAGGAGAGTCATCGAGCGATGGCCGGTCCCGCCTTCCGCGCCGCCGCCGTCCGGGTGCGCGTCCCCGCCACCAGCGCCAACCTCGGCCCGGGCTTCGACGCCTTCGGCCTCTCGCTGGGGCTCTACGACGACGTCGTCGTCCGGGTGGCCGACTCCGGGCTGCACATCGACATCGCGGGTGAGGGCAGCGAGACGCTGCCGCGCGACGAGAGCCACCTCCTCGTACGCTCCCTGCGCACCGCCTTCGACCTGCTGGGCGGGCAGCCGCGCGGGCTGGAGATCGTCTGCGCCAACCGCATCCCGCACGGCCGCGGCCTGGGCTCCTCCTCGGCCGCCATCTGCGCCGGCATCGTCGCGGCGCGCGCCGTGACCATAGGTGGGGAGTCCAGGCTCGACGACGCGGCGCTGCTGGAGCTCGCCACCGAGATCGAGGGTCACCCGGACAACGTGGCGGCCTGTCTGCTCGGCGGCTTCACCCTCTCCTGGATGGATGCCGGCGCCGCCCGTGCGATCAGGATGGAACCCGCGGATTCCATCGTTCCGGTGGTTTTCGTGCCCGGAAAGCCGGTCCTGACCGAGACCGCACGCGGCCTGCTGCCGCGCACCGTTCCGCACGTCGACGCCGCCGCCAACGCGGGCCGCGCCGCCCTGCTCGTCGAGGCCCTGACCAGGCGCCCCGAGCTGCTGCTGCCCGCCACCGAGGACCGGCTGCACCAGGAGTACCGCGCCCCGGCCATGCCGGAGAGCGCCGCGCTGGTGGAGCGGCTGCGGGCGGACGGCGTCCCGGCGGTCATCTCCGGAGCGGGACCCACCGTGCTGGCGCTCGTCGACGCCGACAACGCCGACAAGGTGGCTCATCTGGCAGGCGAGGGCTGGGCCGCGAACCGGCTCGAGCTCGACGCCCGGGGAGCGAGCGTGCTGCCGCTTGCGCCCTGACACACGGTTGCCGGATTTCGAGAGGGGGAATGTTTGTTGGATCCGGTAGTGTTAATCTCAAGTCTGCACCCGACCCCGCCATGGCGAGGTGCCTCGTGTCCCCGTCCGGGACAGACATTCTTCCGGGAGCCTCCCAAGCCGCACTGTGTTCCGTACGACGTACGTGGGCAGTACCTCGTACGCGGGCACTGAGCGACTTGCCGGGCACGCTCCGGAGCAGGTGCGACCAAGCCACGTGACACGGACACTCGGTGCCACGGCTTTGGGAAGCGCCATCACCAGAAATTTCCTCCGCCGCTTTGGCGGACCACCGCCCCGGCACGGTCCACACAGCAAGGACCACTGCCGGACAGCACAACCGGTCGCCGAGCCAGACAGGCCGACGTCCGCTCCAGGGAAGGACCCTTCGTGAGCGACACCACCGATCTGATGGGCGCACGTGTCGAGGAGACCGCTGCCGCGCCCGCCACGGACGCCTCCGCGCCTGCCACCGGTGCCGGCTCCCGGCGGCGCCGCGGTACCGGCCTCGAGGGCATGGTGCTGGCCGAGCTGCAGCAGGTCGCCTCTGGCCTCGGAATCAGGGGCACCGCGCGCATGCGCAAGAGCCAGCTGATCGAGGTCATCAAGGAAGCGCAGGCCGGGGGAGGTGCCGCCGCCCCGGCGAAGACCGAGGCCGCCACCGAGACCAAGCCCAAGCGCCGCGCCACCTCCCGGACCCGTACGGGTGACGAAGCCTCCGCCAAGGCGGAGAAGGCCGCCGAGGCCCCCGCCGAGAAGGCCGTGGCCCAGCAGCAGATCGAGATCCCCGGCCAGCCGGCCGGTGCCGAGGCCCCCGCGGAGCGCCGTCGCCGCCGCGCCACCGCCGAGGCCGGCGCCCCGGCGGGCGCCGAGACCGTCGCCGCCGAGGCGAAGAGCGAGCCGAAGGCCGAGACCTCGGCCCAGGCGCAGCAGCAGGGCGAGGCCAAGGGCGACGCCGGTGACGGCGCCGAGGGCCGCCGCCGCGACCGCCGTGAGCGCGGCCGGGACCGTGACCGCGGCGAGCGCGGTGACCGCGAGCGCGGTGACCGCGGTGACCGCCGCAAGAGTGACGAGCAGCAGGGCGGGCAGCGTCAGCAGCAGGGTCAGCAGCAGGGCGGCGGCCGCCAGGACCGCGGCGGCGCTGGCCCGCAGGACGACGACGACTTCGAGGGCGGCCGTCGCGGCCGTCGCGGCCGCTACCGCGACCGCCGGGGCCGTCGTGGCCGTGACGAGATCGCCGAGCCGCAGGTCGCCGAGGACGACGTCCTGATCCCGGTCGCGGGCATCCTGGACATCCTCGACAACTACGCGTTCATCCGCACCTCCGGCTACCTGCCCGGCCCGAACGACGTGTACGTCTCCCTCGCCCAGGTCCGCAAGAACGGCCTGCGCAAGGGCGACCACGTCACCGGCGCGGTCCGTCAGCCCAAGGAAGGCGAGCGGCGCGAGAAGTTCAACGCGCTGGTCCGCCTCGACTCCGTCAACGGCATGGCGCCCGAACACGGCCGCGGCCGCCCGGAGTTCAACAAGCTGACGCCGCTGTACCCGCAGGACCGGCTCCGCCTGGAGACCGACCCGGGCGTGCTGACGACCCGGATCATCGACCTCGTGTCGCCGATCGGCAAGGGCCAGCGCGGTCTGATCGTGGCCCCGCCGAAGACCGGCAAGACCATGATCATGCAGGCGGTCGCCAACGCGATCACGCACAACAACCCCGAGTGCCACCTGATGGTCGTCCTCGTCGACGAGCGTCCGGAAGAGGTCACCGACATGCAGCGGTCGGTCAAGGGCGAGGTCATCTCCTCGACCTTCGACCGCCCGGCCGAGGACCACACCACGGTCGCCGAACTCGCCATCGAGCGCGCCAAGCGCCTGGTGGAGCTGGGTCACGACGTGGTCGTGCTGCTCGACTCGATCACCCGTCTGGGCCGTGCGTACAACCTCGCGGCGCCCGCCTCCGGCCGCATCCTGTCCGGTGGTGTCGACTCCACCGCGCTGTACCCGCCGAAGCGCTTCTTCGGTGCGGCCCGCAACATCGAGGACGGCGGTTCGCTGACCATCCTCGCCACCGCCCTGGTGGACACCGGGTCCCGCATGGACGAGGTGATCTTCGAGGAGTTCAAGGGCACCGGCAACATGGAGCTCAAGCTCGACCGGAAGCTCGCCGACAAGCGCATCTTCCCGGCCGTCGACGTCGACGCCTCCGGCACCCGCAAGGAGGAGATCCTGCTCGGCAACGAGGAGCTCGCCGTCGTCTGGAAGCTGCGCCGGGTGCTGCACGCGCTCGACCAGCAGCAGGCGATCGAGCTGCTCCTCGACAAGATGAAGCAGACCAAGTCGAACATCGAGTTCCTGATGCAGATCCAGAAGACGACCCCGACGCCCGGCAACGGCGACTGAGGCACCGCCTTCCGGCACTGTCACCAAAGGCCGCTTCCTGTCACGCATGTGACAGGAAGCGGCCTTTGTGCGCTGAGAGGAAGGGGGCGCGTCAGGCGTCCCACGACTTCTCATCTCTGTGGGGGGAACTCCTTGTCCACACCCCTGTCCGGAAGCGGTCGCCACAGACGCCGGATACGCCTCGCCCTGCCGGTCGCCGCCGCGGGCGTCGCCGCCGCCGTCGTCGCGACCGTGCTGACGTCGTCGGCGAACGCCGCGACCACGGTGCCTACGCCGGCCGTCAAGCCCGCCACCAGCTCCGTGCCGACGGCCGAGCTGGAGCGTCGCGTCGCGGGCGCGCTGGCCGGCGACGACACCGCCGGCGCGACGACGTCCAAGTCCTCGCTGAGCGCGAGCACCACCGGCGGCAGCACCAGCACTTCCACGTCCACCTCCACCGTCGACCCGAAGATCATCGGCGGCAGCGAGACCACCATCACCTCGGCGCCGTGGATGGTCCAGCTCTGGTACTACGACGACCAGGGCACCACCGACACGAGCGACGACCTCGGCTTCTTCTGCGGCGGCGCCATGGTCGCGCCGACGAAGATCCTCACCGCCGCGCACTGCGTCAAGGGCTACGACTGGTACAACTACGGCGCCGTCCTCAGCGGCACCTCGCAGCTGCCGACCACCGACGCCTACGGCAACACCGACCTGCACGGCGGCACCGTCTCGCTGCCGCTGCGGCAGTGGAACCACCCGTCGTACAACGCGGCGGCCATCGACAACGACATCGCCGTCCTCACCCTGGACACCCCCGCCAAGGGCACGCCGATCCGGATGACGACGTCCGGCGACACGGCGTCGTACGCGGCGGGCACCAGCGCCAAGGTCTACGGCTGGGGCCGCACCAGCTCCACCAGCCAGAACATCTCGCAGACGCTGAAGGTGGCCACGCTGCCGATGCAGTCGGACACCACCTGCTCCGGCTACTACGGCTCCGACTTCGTCAAGGGCCACATGGTCTGCGCGGGCAAGCCCGCGACCGGCAGCGACACCGGCACCACCTCCGCCTGCAACGGCGACTCCGGCGGCCCGCTGGTCGTCAACAACCGCATCGTCGGCGTCGTCTCCTGGGGCGTGACGGACTGCGTCGCCGAGGGCGCCTACAGCGTCTTCTCGAAGGTCAGCACCTACGTCGGCGCCGCGTACGCGCGCGTGGACGACGCCAACCTCAGCTACACCGACTCCCGTGCCGACCTGTGGGTGCGCGACTCCGCCACCAAGACCGGCTACGAGAAGGACTCCAAGGGCACCTCGTTCGGCGCCCGCGAGTCCTGGGGCAACTGGTCCGGCGTCAACGTCGTGCTGCAGACCGACCTGGACCGGGACGGCGTCGAGGACCTGGTGTACCGGGTCGCCTCCACCGGTGACGTCTACTGGACGCACTACGTCCGGTCGACCCAGGCGTGGGCCATCAAGCAGATCGCCACCGGCTGGAAGACCCGCACCCGCATCGTCACCCCCGGCGACGTCACCGGCGACTACCTGCCCGACATGCTCTCGGTGGACTCCAGCGGCTACCTGTGGATCTACCCGGGCAAGGGCAACGGCACCTTCGGCACCCGCGTGAAGGTCGGCTCCAGCGCGGGCTGGAACCAGTACGACGTCCTGGTCGGCCACGGAGACTTCACCGGCGACGGCAAGGCCGACCTGATCGCCCGCAACCGGAGCGACTACTCCGTGTACCTGTACAAGGGCACGGGCACCAGCTTCTCCAGCCGGATCAAGGTGCGCACCTGGAGCGGCTACAACAAGCTGGACGCCGTCGGCGACGTCACCGGCGACGGCAAGGCCGACCTGCTGACCCGCACGCCCGGCGGCACGCTCTACCTGAACCCGGGCACCGGCAAGGCGACCAGTGAGATCTTCGCCACACGGATCTCGGTCGGCACCGGATACCAGCAGTACGACATCTGGGGCTGAGCCCCGAGGTGTGAACGGGGCCCGCCCCCGTCGACTCGCGGTTCGGCTCTCCGCCGACTCCCGTTGACGGCATCACCCACTGTGCCCGGCCTCCCCGAGGCCGGGCACAGCGCGTCGCGCAACCTTCTCCCGGATTTCCCCGTCTGCCCCAGTGGGGTGACGATGGTGCGGTACGGATTGTTTCGACCAGGCCTGTCCCAGGCAGCGAGGGGTAACCGACCGGAGGAGACGCGAGGAGAACATTGACCGCCGAGAGTACGCCGGAGCCCGGCACAACGGGCGAGAACGCCACGAACGGCCCGCGCCGCCGCGCCGGCCGCCGCGGCAGGGGCCGCAAGCCACGCAGCGAGCACCGCAGAGCGCTGATCCTGATGGCCTGGACCGCTGTGGGCATCGCGGTGCTCGGCGGCACCGGGGCCGGCTACGTGTACTTCAGGCTCAACGGCAACATCAGAAGCGTCGACATCGACCAGGCCCTGGGCACCGCCCGGCCCCCGAAGGCCGACAACGGCTCGGAGAACATCCTCGTCCTCGGCTCGGACACCCGCTCCGGCCGGAACCGGAAGCTCGGCGGCGGCGCGGACGACGGCAGCGCCCGCTCCGACACCGCGATGGTCATGCACGTCCACAAGGGCCACCGGAAGGCCGACGTGGTCTCCATCCCGCGCGACACCCTCATCGACCGCCCCGAGTGCACCGACACCAAGGGCGTCACGCACGACGCCGCCTCCGGGGTCATGTTCAACTCCGCGTACTCCACCGGGGGCGCCGCCTGCGCGGTGAAGACCGTCGAGTCCCTCACCGGCATCCGGATGGACCACTACCTCGAGGTCGACTTCGCCGGCTTCGAGAAGCTGATCGACGAACTCGGCGGCGTCCAGGTCACCACCACCAAGGACATAGCGGACTCCGACAGCCACCTCACGCTGAAGGCCGGCACCCACACCCTCGACGGCCGGCAGGCCCTCGGCCTGGTCCGCACCCGGCACGGCGTCGGCGACGGCTCCGACCTGGGCCGCATCCAGCTCCAGCAGGCCTTCGTCAAGGCGCTCGTCGACCGGGTCGGGCAGCTCGGCGTCTTCACCAGCCCGAAGAAGCTGTACGACCTCGCCGACACCGCCACCGGCGCGCTCACCGCGGACTCCCACCTGGGCTCGGTCGACCGGCTGATGTCCTTCGCGGGCGGCATGAAGGGCATCGGCTCCGAGGACATGCACATGGTCACCCTGCCGGTGCGCTACGACCCCGCGAACCCCAACCGGGTGCTCGTCGAGAAGGCCAAGGCCCAGCAGGTCTGGGACGCCCTGAAGAACGACGGGACGATCCCCGCGAGCGCCACCACGGGCACCGCCACCGGCGAGGCCGGCGGCGTCGTCAGCTGACGGCGCCCCCGGCGGAACGACCACCGACCGGCCGTGAATCGGCCGTGAATCGGCCGTGAAAGGGCCGCGAATCGCACGCGGAATAGAACAGCCCGCCCCCCGGTTTTGGGGGATGGCGCCAGTCCTGGCAGACTGGTACGTCGGCTCCGGTTCACGCCTGTCGCATCCCGCGGCGGCGACCCGGCGCCCTCCCGAAACCTAGGAGACACCTTGAAGCGCGACATCCACCCCGCGTACGTCGAGACGCAGGTCAGCTGCACCTGCGGCGCGTCGTTCACCACCCGCAGCACCATCGAGTCCGGCACCATCCGGGCCGAGGTCTGCTCCGAGTGCCACCCGTTCTACACGGGCAAGCAGAAGATCCTCGACACCGGTGGCCGTGTGGCCCGCTTCGAGGCCCGCTTCGGCAAGGCTGCCGCCGGCTCCAAGAAGTAGCGAGCCCCATTTCGCCGGTCCACGGCCGTGTCCCTGCCCAGGGGCGGCCTGGACCGGCGTTTTTGGTCGCCCGCCTTCCCCTTCCGAGCAGTATCAGGAGCCCAAGATGTTCGAGGCCGTCGAGGAACTCATCGGTGAGCACGCCGACCTGGAGAAGAAGCTCGCCGACCCGTCGGTCCACGCGGACCAGGCCAACGCGCGCAAGCTGAACAAGCGCTACGCCGAGCTCACCCCGATCGTCGCCACGTACCGCTCCTGGAAGCAGACCGGCGACGACATGGAGACCGCGCGCGAGTTCGCCGCGGACGACCCCGACTTCGCGGCCGAGGTCAAGGAGCTGGAGAAGCAGCGCGAGGAGCTGACCGACAGGCTGCGCCTGCTGCTGGTCCCGCGCGACCCCAGCGACGACAAGGACGTCATCCTCGAGATCAAGGCGGGCGCCGGCGGCGACGAGTCCGCCCTGTTCGCCGGCGACCTGCTGCGCATGTACCTGCGCTACGCCGAGCGGGTCGGCTGGAAGACCGAGATCATCGACGCCACCGAGTCCGAGCTGGGCGGCTACAAGGACGTCCAGGTCGCCGTGAAGACCCGCGGTCAGACCGAGCCCGGCCAGGGCGTGTGGGCCCGCCTGAAGTACGAGGGCGGGGTGCACCGCGTGCAGCGGGTCCCGGCGACCGAGTCCCAGGGCCGCATCCACACCTCCGCGGCCGGTGTCCTGGTCACCCCGGAGGCCGAGGAGGTGGACGTGGAGATCAACCCCAACGACCTCCGCATCGACGTCTACCGCTCCTCCGGCCCGGGCGGCCAGTCCGTCAACACCACCGACTCCGCCGTGCGCATCACGCACATCCCGACCGGAGTCGTGGCCTCCTGCCAGAACGAGAAGAGCCAGCTGCAGAACAAGGAGCAGGCGATGCGTATCCTGCGCTCCAGGCTGCTCGCAGCGGCGCAGGAGGAGGCGGAGAGGGAGGCCGCCGACGCCCGCCGCAGCCAGGTCCGCACCGTCGACCGCTCCGAGAAGATCCGCACCTACAACTTCCCGGAGAACCGCATCTCGGACCACCGCGTCGGCTTCAAGTCGTACAACCTGGACCAGGTCCTGGACGGCGACCTCGACGCGGTGATCCAGGCCTGCGTCGACGCGGACTCGGCGGCGAAGCTCGCGGCCGCGTAAGGACGCACCGAGGTACCGACGCACGGACGCATCGACGCACGGACACACAGACGCACAGACGCACGGACGAGTACGACACGGAGGACTTGCGTGAACCTGCTGCTCGCGGAGGTGGCACAGGCCACCCAGCGGCTGGCCGACGCCGGCGTGCCCTCGCCGCGCAACGACGCGGAGGAGCTCGCCGCGTTCGTGCACGGCGTGAAGCGGGGCGAGCTGCACTCCGTGAAGGACTCGGACTTCGACGCCCGCTACTGGGAGGTCATCGCCCGACGTGAACAGCGCGAGCCGCTGCAGCACATCACCGGGCGGGCCTACTTCCGCTACCTCGAACTCCACGTCGGACCGGGTGTGTTCGTGCCGCGGCCCGAGACGGAGTCGGTGGTCGGCTGGGCGATAGACGCCGTCCGCGCGATGGACGTCGTGGAGCCCTGCATCGTCGATCTGTGCACGGGCTCCGGCGCCATCGCGCTCGCCCTCGCCCAGGAGGTCCCGCGCTCGCGCGTGCACGCCGTGGAGCTGTCCGAGGACGCGCTGCGGTGGACCCGGAAGAACGTGGAGGGCTCCCGCGTCGACCTGCGCCAGGGCGACGCGCTGACCGCCTTCCACGACCTCGACGGCCAGGTCGACCTGGTCATCTCCAACCCGCCCTACATCCCGCTGACCGAATGGGAGTACGTCGCTCCCGAGGCGCGGGACTACGATCCCGAACTCGCCCTGTTCTCAGGGGAGGACGGCCTGGACCTGATCCGCGGCCTGGAGCGCACCGCGCACCGGCTGCTGCGCCCCGGCGGCGTCGTCGTCGTGGAGCACGCGGACACCCAGGGCGGCCAGGTGCCGTGGATCTTCACCGAGGAACGTGGCTGGGCCGACGCGGCCGACCACCCCGACCTCAACAACCGCCCGCGGTTCGCCACCGCGCGTAAGGCGCTGCCGTGAGCACCCCCGACGCTTCGATCCCGCAGTACGTGTACTTCGTGTACGAGGAGGCCCGCTAGATATGGCACGGCGATACGACACCAACGACGCGACCGACCGCACGACCGGTCTGCGTGAGGCCGCGTCCGCCGTCCGTCGTGGCGAGCTCGTGGTGCTGCCCACGGACACGGTGTACGGCATCGGCGCCGACGCGTTCTCCTCGGAGGCGGTGGCGGACCTGCTGGCGGCCAAGGGCCGGGGCCGCAACATGCCCACCCCCGTGCTGATCGGCTCCCCGAACACCCTCCACGGTCTCGTCACCGACTTCTCCGAGCTGGCCTGGGAACTGGTCGACGCCTTCTGGCCGGGCGCGCTCACGCTCGTCGCCAAGCACCAGCCGTCCCTGCAGTGGGACCTCGGCGACACCCGGGGCACCGTCGCCGTGCGGATGCCGCTGCACCCGGTCGCCATCGAACTGCTCACCGAGGTCGGCCCGATGGCGGTGTCCTCGGCGAACCTGACCGGGCACCCGGCGCCGGAGAACTGCGACGCGGCCCAGGAGATGCTCGGCGACTCGGTGTCCGTGTACCTGGACGGCGGCCCGACCCCGGGCAACGTCCCGTCCTCGATCGTCGACGTCAGCGGCCGGGTGCCGGTGCTGCTGCGTGAGGGCGCCCTGTCGGCCGACGAGCTGCGGAAGGTCGTACCCGACCTCGAGGTGGCGAATTGACGTCCCCTGACGCGGGGCGTGGCATAGGCAACCTGGAAAGCGCGGCGGAGATCACGACGACGTTCGTGGGGCTTCCGCGCGACAGCTTCCGGATCCTCCACGTCAGCACCGGCAACGTGTGCCGCTCGCCCATCACCGAGCGGCTGACCCGGCATTACGTGAGCCAGCGGCTCGGCATCCTGGGCCGCGCGCTGATCGTGGAGAGCGCCGGCACCTGGGGCCACGAGGGCGCGCCCATGGAGGCCAACGCGGAGCAGGTCCTCGCCGACTTCGGCGCGGACCCCTCCGGCTTCGTCGGCCGGGAACTCCTCGACGAGCACGTGATCATGGCCGATCTGGTGCTGACCGCTACCCGCGACCACCGCGCCCAGGTCATCTCCATGGGCCACTCGGCGGGCCTGCGCACCTTCACGCTCAAGGAGTTCACCCGCCTGGTGAAGGCGATAGACCCGGCCACCCTGCCCCCGCTGGAGGACGGCGTGGTGACGCGCGCGCGTGCCCTGGTCCGCGCGGCCGCCGCGCTACGCGGGTGGCTCCTGGCGCCGACGGCCGAGGCGGACGAGGTCTACGACCCCTACGGCGCCCCGCTGCCCTTCTTCCGCTCCGTCGGCGACGAGATACACCAGGCCCTGGACCCGGTGGTGACGGCCCTGACAGGAGTACCGGCCCGCATGTGACCCACGCCCCGGCCTCGCCCCGCCGAGCCACCACACCGGCTCGACACCTACAGCCCCCGGGCCCCAGCGGCCCCCGAGCCACGCCTGGCGGCCTGCGGCCTGCGGCCTGGCGGCCTGCGGCCTGCGGCCTGGCGGCCTGGCGGCCTGCGGCCTGGCGGCCTGCGGCCTGGCGTAGTGGTGCAGGTGCGTGTCCTGGGCCGTCGGGGTGTCGCGCGGGTGGAATTCGGTGCGGTGGGTTGACGTGCTGGAGGGGCGTCAGGGCTGCGCCGGAGCGGCTGGGGGCGTGGGGTGCCGGTCGACGGGTACCGCGCGCCGTGCGCGGTCTTCAGGGCGCGGGCGCGGGCATGGCGGCGCCGCGGGCGGGGGCCGCTGTGCGGTGGTGATGTGGTGGGCCGGGTGGGTGGCGAGGGGGGCGTCCGGGCACTCGGGAGGGCGTCACGGCCGGGCGGGGCGGTGGTGCCGGGCCTACATTGGTCGTACGTCATCGTCGACGCCCCCGGAGCACACCATGCCGGTCACCCCCACGCGCGAGGCCCATGTCCTGCGGCGGCAGGACCCGGAACTGGCCGACATCCTGTTCGGCGAGCTCGACCGGCAGTCCACGACGCTCCAGCTGATCGCCGCCGAGAACTTCACCTCGCCCGCCGTGCTGGCCGCGCTCGGCTCGCCGCTGGCCAACAAGTACGCCGAGGGCTACCCCGGCGCCCGCTACCACGGCGGCTGCGAGATCGTCGACGTCGCCGAGCGCCTCGCCGTGGAGCGGGCCAAGGAGCTGTTCGGCGCCGAGCACGCCAACGTGCAGCCGCACTCCGGCTCGTCGGCCGTCCTCGCCGCCTACGCGGCGCTGCTGCGCCCCGGGGACACCGTCCTCGCCCTCGGCCTGCCCTACGGCGGCCACCTCACGCACGGCTCGCCCGCCAACTTCTCCGGCCGCTGGTTCGACTTCGTCGGCTACGGCGTCGACGCGGAGACCGGCCTGATCGACCACGACCAGGTGCGCACCCTGGCCCGCACCCGCCGGCCGAAGGCGATCGTGTGCGGGTCGATCGCCTATCCGCGCCACATCGACCACGCCTTCTTCCGTGAGGTCGCCGACGAGGTCGGCGCGTTCCTCATCGCCGACGCCGCGCACCCCATCGGGCTGGTCGCCGGGAAGGCGGCGCCCACCCCGGTGCCGTACGCCGACATCGTCTGCGCCACCACGCACAAGGTGCTGCGCGGTCCGCGCGGCGGGATGATCCTGTGCGGAGCCGAGCTCGCCGAGCGGGTCGACCGGGCCGTCTTCCCGTTCACCCAGGGCGGCGCGCAGATGCACACCATCGCCGCCAAGGCGGTCGCCTTCGGCGAGGCGGCGACACCGGCGTTCGCCGCGTACGCCCATCAGGTGGTCGCCAACGCGCGGGTGCTGGCGGCCCGCCTCGCCGCCGAGGGGCTGGTGGTGACCACCGGCGGCACGGACACCCACCTGATCACCGCCGACCCCGCGCCGCTCGGCGTGGACGGACGCACCGCGCGCGGGCGGCTGGCCGCCGCCGGGATGGTCCTGGACTGCTGCGCGCTGCCGCACGGGGACGGCCGGGGCCTCAGGCTGGGCACGGCCGCGGTGACCACCCAGGGCATGGGCCAGGGGGAGATGGTGTTCCTCGCCGGTCTGCTCGCCGGCGTGCTGCGCGGCGAGGTGGAGAGCCAGAAGGCGCGTGCGGAGGTGCGCGAGCTGGCCGGTAGATTTCCGCCGTACTCCGGCTGAACGGGGGTAGCCGCACGGCTTGCACAGGCTCGCGTGCAACCATCGTCGATACCCGGAAGTCCCCACTGGTATGCGTCCGTCGCTAGGGTGTGGGGCTGTGATGGCCAGCGAGACCTGTGGGGAAGCCCGTGCGTGAATACCTGCTGACGCTCTGCATCACGGCCGCGGTGACGTATCTGCTGACAGGGCCGGTACGGAAGTTCGCGATCGTGGCCGGGGCGATGCCGGAGATCCGGGCACGCGACGTGCACCGGGAACCCACCCCGCGGCTCGGCGGTATCGCGATGTTCTTCGGCCTGTGCGCGGGCCTGCTGGTCGCGGACCACCTGACCAATCTCAGCGAGGTCTTCGAGAAGTCCAGCGAGCCGCGGGCGCTGCTGTCCGGCGCGGCGCTGATCTGGCTGATCGGCGTGCTGGACGACAAGTTCGAGATCGACGCGCTGATCAAGCTGGGCGGCCAGATGATCGCCGCCGGCGTCATGGTCATGCAGGGTCTGACGATCCTGTGGCTGCCCATCCCGAGCGTCGGCAACGTGGCGCTGACCCAGTGGCAGGGCACCCTGCTGACGGTGGCGCTCGTCGTCATCACCATCAACGCGGTGAACTTCGTCGACGGCCTGGACGGCCTCGCCTCCGGCATGGTGTGCATCGCCGCCACCGCGTTCTTCCTGTACGCCTACCGGATCTGGTACTCGTACGGCATCGAGGCCGCCGCCCCCGCCACGCTGTTCTCGGCCATCCTGATGGGCATGTGCATCGGCTTCCTGCCGCACAACATGCACCCGGCGCGGATCTTCATGGGCGACTCCGGCTCGATGCTGATCGGCCTGGTGCTGGCCGCGGGTGCGATCTCCATCACGGGGCAGGTCGACCCGGACGCGCTGAAGCTGTTCGTCGGGTCCGAGAAGGCGGCCGTGCACCAGACGGTGCCCGTCTACATCCCGCTGCTGCTGCCGCTGACGATCATCGCGGTGCCGACCGCCGACCTGGTGCTGGCGATCGTGCGGCGCACCTGGCGCGGCCAGTCGCCGTTCGCGGCCGACCGCGGTCACCTGCACCACCGGCTGCTGGAGATCGGCCACTCGCACAGCCGGGCGGTGCTGATCATGTACTTCTGGTCGGCCCTGATCGCCTTCGGCGCCCTGGCCTACTCCGTCAACTCGGCGTCCATGTGGATCGGGCTGAGCGTGGTGATCCTCAGCGCGCTGGGGCTGGTGCTGCTCCTGCTGCCGCGCTTCACCCCGCGGGCGCCGCGCTGGGCGGAGGCCTTCGTGCCGCCGCGCTACCGCCGGCGCAGGGCGGTCGCCGAGGCCGCGTCCACCCCGGCGCACGCGTCCCCGGCAGAGGAGGGGCCCCGCCCTCCGGTCGTCGCCGGGACCTCCGGAGTCAACGGGGCGACCGCCGTCAGCCACCGTTCTCGCTCGCTGGACCGACGGAAGGCCGGGACGTCGGGCTGACGGCCTGGACTGACGGTCGCAAGGTAAGAATCTGACTAGAGCATTGCCAAGTCGTGGGGGAGCAAAGCCCGCCAATACCAGACAATTCGGCGCTGTTTCCGCACAGACGCGCAGGGTCACTCTCATGTGTGACAGCAAGCACACCCGCTTGGTAAAGACCGCATCAAATAGTTTGTGATACGGTTCACGAGAACCCCGGACAAAGCCCAAGGACCGCGATACGACGGTCCCTTGGTCGTGAGGTTCCCTCTCACCCCGGGACTACGCTCGTCCATGACGACACCCCTGCCCCCTGTGAAAAAGCGGAGTTGCCGCCATGCCGTCATCTGACGCCCGGAACCTGCTCCAGGCCGCTGTCCCCACAGCCGCCGTCGGCGCGATCGCCGTCGGTGTCAGCGCTGTGGTCGCCGGCGGCAAGGGGGCGATCGGGGCGGTCGTCGCGACGCTGGTCGTGATCCTCTTCATGGGACTGGGGCTCTACGTTCTGCAGCGCACCGCCAGATCGCTTCCGCACCTGTTCCAGGCCATGGGGCTGATGCTGTACGCCGCGCAGATCCTGCTCCTGTTCGTCTTCATGGCCGTGTTCAAGCACACGACGCTGTTCCACCCCAAAGCTTTCGCGATCACGCTGGTCGTCGGCACGCTCGCGTGGATCGCCGCACAGACACGTGCCCATATGAAGTCGAAGATCCTCTATGTCGAGCCCGAAAAGTCGGAGCACTCGTCGTGAGGGATAGGGCTGGGATAAAGACGTCTGAGAGATCCTGCTATCGTCCGGTGCCAACTGCGGCATCGCGGGCGCGGGCATCCGAGCTGACGCCTGATCGATCGCGAGGCGAGATGCCCCACAGCCGCCACCACATCCGTAACACCAGTCCCGTGCCGAACCGCGGCCGTGTGCCGCGCCGACACAACGAGGTTGCCGTACCTATGCGCCACGATGAAGGAGCCCGCGGTGAGTGCTGACCCGACGCAGGTGCTCGCCTTCGAGTCCGACTGCCACCTCTTCGATGGTTGTGGCTTCCCGGCTCCGGGCCTGCACTCGTTCCTCTTCGAACCGCTCTGGGGCAACGCAGACGGCCTGTACTTCAACAAGCCGATGCTGCTCGCGCTGCTCGGTTCGATCATCGTGGTCGGCTTCTTCTGGGCCGCGTTCGCCAGGCCGAAGATGGTGCCCGGCAAGCTGCAGATGGTCGCCGAGGCCGGCTACGACTTCGTACGCCGCGGCATCGTCTACGAGACGATCGGCAAGAAGGAGGGCGAGAAGTACGTCCCGCTCGCCGTCGCCCTGTTCTTCTTCATCTGGATGATGAACCTCTGGTCGATCATCCCGGTCGCGAGCTTCCCGGTCACGTCGATCATCGCCTACCCGATGGTGCTGGCCCTCATCGTCTACGTCACCTGGGTCTCCCTGACGTTCAAGAGGCACGGGTTCGTCGGCTTCTTCAAGAACGTGACGGGCTACGACAAGACGCTCGGCCCGGTGCTGCCGCTCTCGATGACCATCGAGTTCTTCTCGAACCTGCTGGTCCGCCCGTTCACGCACGCCGTCCGGCTCTTCGCGAACATGTTCGCCGGCCACACGCTGCTGCTGCTCTTCACGATCGCCAGCTGGTACATGCTGAACGGCATCGGCATCGCCTACTCCGGTGTCTCGTTCGTGATGGTCCTCATCATGACCGCCTTCGAACTCTTCATCCAGGCTGTCCAGGCGTACGTGTTCGTGCTTCTGACCTGCAGCTACATCCAGGGTGCGCTCGCCGAGCACCACTGAGCCCCCGCCCCGCTCCCGCAATCGTCCGGTGGCCAACCCCCACCGGTCCGTAAAGAGAAGGAAGAACTGGCATGTCTACCCTTGCTGCTGTCACCGGTGACCTCGGTTCCGTCGGTTACGGTCTCGCGGCCATCGGCCCCGGCGTAGGTATCGGCATCATCTTCGGTAACGGCACCCAGGCTCTCGCCCGTCAGCCCGAGGCGGCCGGTCTGATCCGCGCCAACCAGATCCTGGGCTTCGCCTTCTGTGAGGCGCTGGCCCTGATCGGCCTCGTCATGCCGTTCGTCTACTAAGACGAACGACAACGACAGCCCCATTCGACGAAAGGCACTGATGTGAACCCCCTGGTTCAGCTGGCGGCCGAGGCGGAGAAGGAGAACCCCCTCGTTCCGCCGTGGCCGGAGCTCGTCATCGGCCTGATCGCCTTCGTCATCGTCTTCGGCTTCCTCGCCAAGAAGCTCCTTCCGACCATCAACAAGGTCCTGGAAGAGCGTCGCGAGGCCATCGAGGGCGGTATCGAGAAGGCCGAGGCCGCGCAGACCGAGGCCCAGAGCGTCCTTGAGCAGTACAAGGCTCAGCTCGCCGAGGCCCGGCACGAGGCCGCGCGTCTGCGCCAGGAGGCGCAGGAGCAGGGCGCCGCGCTCATCGCCGAGATGCGCGCCGAGGGCCAGCGGCAGCGCGAGGAGATCGTCGCCGCCGGTCACGCCCAGATCGAGGCCGACCGCAAGGCCGCCGCGTCCGCGCTGCGCCAGGACGTCGGCAAGCTCGCCACCGAACTGGCCGGCAAGCTCGTCGGCGAGTCCCTCGAGGACCACGCCCGGCAGAGCCGTGTGATCGACCGTTTCCTTGACGAGCTCGACGACAAGGCGACGAAGGCCGAGGCCACGCGATGAACGGAGCGAGCCGCGAGGCCCTGGCAGCCGCACGCGAGCGTCTCGACGCGCTGACGGACTCCACGTCCGTGGACGCCGGCTCGCTCGCCGACGAGCTGGCCGCCGTCACCGCGCTGCTCGACCGCGAGGTCGGCCTGCGTCGGGTCCTGACCGACCCGGCGCAGTCCGGTGAGGCCAAGGCCGGTCTGGCCCAGCGCCTGTTCGGCAGCCAGGTCAGCGGTCCCGCCGCCGACCTGGTGTCCGGCATGGTGCGCTCCCGCTGGTCGCAGTCCCGCGACCTGGCGGACGCGCTCGAGGAGCTGGCGAACATCGCCGACCTCACCGCCGCCCAGCGGGCGGGCACGCTCGACGACGTCGAGGACGAGCTGTTCCGGTTCGGCCGGATCCTCACCTCGAACACCGCGCTGCGCGCCGCGCTGACCGACCGCAACGCTTCCGTACCGGCCAAGGTCGAGCTGCTGCACCGGCTGCTCGGCGGCCGGGCCGCCGCGACGACCGAGCGTCTGGTGGTGCGTCTTGTGAGCGCGCCGCGGGGACGTAGCCTGGAGACGGGACTGGACTCCCTGTCCAAGCTGGCCGCCGAGCGCCGGGACCGACTGGTGGCCGTGGTCACCTCGGCGGTGCCGCTGAGCGACGCGCAGAAGCAGCGCCTGGGCGCCGTCCTGGCGAAGCTCTACGGGCGCCGCATGCACCTGAACATCGACGTGGACCCCGAAGTTCTCGGCGGGATCCGGGTGCAGGTCGGCGACGAGGTCATCAACGGCTCCATCGCGGACCGCATCGAGGACGCCGGCCGCCGACTGGCGAGCTAGCAGCAACTTCATAAGCAAGACGTACTGACGGCCCTGGTTGGGCCGTGCAGAGGATTCACCTCTTTCAGGGGGGAGTCCCCATCCCCCCAAAGTGAAACTTCGGGCCCAACAAGGAGAGCAGGGAACCCAGATGGCGGAGCTCACGATCCGGCCGGAGGAGATCCGGGACGCACTGGAGACCTTTGTCCAGTCGTACCAGCCGGACGCGGCCTCGCGCGAGGAGGTCGGTACGGTCACCCTTGCCGGCGACGGCATCGCGAAGGTCGAGGGCCTGCCCTCGGCCATGGCCAACGAACTGCTGAAGTTCGAGGACGGCACCCTCGGCCTCGCCCTCAACCTCGAGGAGCGCGAGATCGGTGCCATCGTGCTCGGCGAGTTCGCCGGCATCGAGGAGGGGCAGCCGGTCACCCGCACCGGTGAGGTGCTCTCCGTGGCCGTCGGCGAGGGCTACCTCGGCCGCGTCGTCGACCCGCTCGGCAACCCGATCGACGGCCTCGGCGAGATCGAGACGTCCGGCCGCCGCGCCCTCGAACTGCAGGCCCCCACGGTCATGCAGCGCAAGTCGGTGCACGAGCCGATGGAGACGGGCTACAAGGCCGTCGACGCGATGACCCCGATCGGCCGCGGCCAGCGTCAGCTGATCATCGGTGACCGCCAGACCGGCAAGACCGCCCTGGCCATCGACACGATCATCAACCAGCGCGACAACTGGCGCTCGGGCGACCCGAAGAAGCAGGTCCGCTGCATCTACGTCGCCATCGGCCAGAAGGGCTCCACCATCGCCGGCGTGCGCCGCGCGCTGGAGGAGAACGGCGCCCTGGAGTACACGACCATCGTCGCCGCCCCGGCGTCCGACCCGGCCGGCTTCAAGTACCTGGCGCCGTACACCGGTTCGGCCATCGGCCAGCAGTGGATGTACGAGGGCAAGCACGTCCTCATCATCTTCGACGACCTGTCGAAGCAGGCCGACGCCTACCGTGCCGTGTCGCTGCTGCTGCGCCGCCCGCCGGGCCGTGAGGCCTACCCGGGTGACGTCTTCTACCTGCACTCCCGTCTGCTGGAGCGCTGCGCGAAGCTCTCCGACGACCTGGGTGCCGGCTCGATGACCGGTCTGCCGATCGTCGAGACCAAGGCCAACGACGTCTCGGCGTTCATCCCGACCAACGTCATCTCCATCACCGACGGCCAGTGCTTCCTGGAGTCCGACCTGTTCAACGCCGGCCAGCGTCCGGCCCTGAACGTCGGTATCTCGGTCTCCCGCGTCGGTGGCTCGGCCCAGCACAAGGCGATGCGCCAGGTTTCCGGCCGTCTCCGCGTGGACCTCGCCCAGTACCGTGAGCTGGAGGCGTTCGCCGCCTTCGGTTCCGACCTGGACGCCGCGTCGAAGGCCTCGCTGGAGCGCGGTCAGCGCATGGTCGAGCTGCTGAAGCAGGCGCAGTACGAGCCGATGGCCACCGAGGACCAGGTCGTCTCCGTCTGGGCCGGCACCACCGGCAAGATGGACGAGGTCCCCGTCGCCGACATCCGCCGCTTCGAGAAGGAGCTGCTGGAGTACCTGCACCGCAAGGAGCAGGGCCTCATGACCTCCATCAAGGAGGGCGGCAAGATGTCCGACGACACCCTGACGGCCGTCGCCGACGCCATCGCGGAGTTCAAGAAGCAGTTCGAGACCTCGGACGGCAAGCTGCTCGGCGAGGACGCCCCTGCCACCTCCGGCAAGTGACGACGGAAGGGACCTGACTCATGGGAGCCCAGCTCCGGGTCTACAAGCGTCGTATCCGATCCGTCACCGCGACCAAGAAGATCACGAAGGCGATGGAGATGATCGCCGCCTCGCGCGTCGTCAAGGCGCAGCGCAAGGTGGCGGCCTCCACGCCGTACGCGAACGAGCTCACCCGAGCGGTCACGGCGGTCGGTACCGGTTCGAACACCAAGCACCCGCTCACCACGGAGGCGGAGAACCCGACCCGTGCCGCGGTCCTGCTCATGACGAGCGACCGCGGTCTGGCCGGCGCCTTCAACTCCAACGCCATCAAGGCGGCGGAGCAGCTGACCGAGCGTCTCGAGCGCGAGGGCAAGGAGGTCGACACGTACATCGTCGGCCGCCGCGGTGTCGCCCACTACAAGTTCCGTGAGCGCAAGATCGCGGAGTCCTGGGGCGGCTTCACCGACGAGCCCACGTACGCGGACGCCAAGAAGGTCGCGGCCCCGCTGATCGAGGCGATCGAGAAGGACACGGCGGACGGCGGCGTGGACGAACTCCACATCGTCTTCACCGAGTTCGTCTCGATGATGACGCAGACCGCACTCGGCGCCCGGCTGCTGCCGCTGCGTCTCGAAGAGGTGGCGCAGGAGAGGCCCCAGGGCGAGATCCTGCCGCTGTTCGACTTCGAGCCGTCGGCGGAGGACGTCCTCGACGCCCTGCTGCCGCGGTACGTCGAGAGCCGTATCTACAACGCGCTGCTCCAGTCGGCCGCTTCGAAGCACGCCGCCACGCGGCGCGCGATGAAGTCGGCCACGGACAACGCCGGTGAGCTGATCGAGACGCTCACCCGGCTTGCCAACCAGGCCCGCCAGGCCGAAATCACCCAGGAAATCAGCGAGATCGTCGGTGGCGCGAGCGCCCTGGCCGACGCGACCGCGGGGAGTGACCGCTAATGACCACCACTGTTGAGACCGCGACGGCTACGGGCCGCGTCGCCCGGGTCATCGGCCCGGTCGTCGACGTGGAGTTCCCCGTCGACGCGATGCCGGAGATCTACAACGCCCTGCACGTCGAGGTCGCCGACCCGGCGAACGCGGGCGAGAAGAAGACGCTGACCCTGGAGGTCGCCCAGCACCTGGGCGACGGCGTGATCCGCGCGATCTCCATGCAGCCCACCGACGGCCTGGTCCGCCAGGCCGCGGTGACCGACACGGGCACGGGCATCTCCGTCCCGGTCGGCGACTTCACCAAGGGCAAGGTGTTCAACACCCTCGGCGAGGTGCTGAACGTCGACGAGACCTACGACGGCGAGCGCTGGTCCATCCACCGCAAGGCCCCGGCGTTCGACCAGCTCGAGTCGAAGACCGAGATGTTCGAGACCGGCCTGAAGGTCGTCGACCTGCTGACCCCGTACGTCAAGGGCGGCAAGATCGGTCTGTTCGGTGGCGCCGGTGTCGGCAAGACCGTGCTGATCCAGGAAATGATCATGCGTGTCGCCAACCTCCACGAGGGCGTCTCCGTCTTCGCGGGCGTCGGCGAGCGCACCCGTGAGGGCAACGACCTCATCGCGGAGATGGAGGAGTCCGGCGTCCTCGACAAGACCGCGCTGGTCTTCGGTCAGATGGACGAGCCCCCGGGCACCCGTCTGCGCGTCGCCCTGGCCGGTCTGACGATGGCGGAGTACTTCCGCGACGTCCAGAAGCAGGACGTGCTGTTCTTCATCGACAACATCTTCCGCTTCACCCAGGCCGGTTCCGAGGTCTCCACGCTGCTCGGCCGCATGCCGTCCGCGGTGGGTTACCAGCCGAACCTGGCGGACGAGATGGGTCAGCTCCAGGAGCGCATCACCTCGACCCGCGGTCACTCGATCACCTCGATGCAGGCGATCTACGTCCCCGCGGACGACCTGACCGACCCGGCGCCGGCCACCACCTTCGCCCACCTCGACGCGACGACGGTGCTCTCCCGTCCGATCTCGGAGAAGGGCATCTACCCGGCCGTGGACCCGCTGGACTCCACGTCCCGGATCCTGGACCCCCGCTACATCGCGGCGGACCACTACAACGCGGCCATGCGCGTGAAGACGATCCTGCAGAAGTACAAGGACCTGCAGGACATCATCGCGATCCTCGGTATCGACGAGCTCGGCGAGGAGGACAAGCTCGTCGTCCACCGTGCCCGTCGCGTCGAGCGCTTCCTGTCCCAGAACACCCACGCCGCCAAGCAGTTCACCGGCGTGGACGGCTCGGACGTTCCGCTGGACGAGTCGATCGCCGCGTTCAACGCGATCTGCGACGGCGAGTACGACCACTTCCCCGAGCAGGCCTTCTTCATGTGCGGTGGTCTCGAGGACCTGAAGAAGAACGCGAAGGAGCTGGGCGTCTCCTGAGCCTCGCGCTCACTGTGAGCGGTGCTCATGTCAGAGGGGGCGGGGCTCGTCCCGCCCCCTCTCTCACGCCTACTAGACTTGTAACCAACACCCGGCAGACCCGCCGGGTGGTGACCCGAGGAGCCACCCTTGGCTGCTGAGCTGCACGTCGCGATGGTCGCGGCCGACCGAGAGGTCTGGTCCGGCGAGGCCACCCTGGTCGTCGCGCGCACCACGTCCGGCGACATCGGCATCATGCCCGGTCACCAGCCGCTGCTCGGTGTGCTGGAATCGGGCCCGGTGACCATCCGTACGAGTGATGGTGGAACGGTCGTCGCCGCTGTGCACGGCGGTTTCGTCTCGTTCGCGGACAACAAGCTGTCCCTGCTGGCAGAGATCGCCGAGCTCTCGGACGAGATCGACGTCCAGCGCGCGGAGCGGGCGCGTGAGCGCGCGCAGGCCGACGCCGACGCCCACGCGCTGCGCCGTGCCGACGTACGACTGCGGGCAGCGGCGGCGCGCTGACCGCAGCGCGCCGTTCGATGACGTCACTCAGCCGCGGCTGGGACCGGAGCGATCCGGTGCCCGCCGCGGCTGAGGCAAATCTGGATGATTTTTCCGTTCCGTTACCTGTACGGGTACCTAGGAGACGAGGAGGTCGGTGCCGATGGTCCTCGCTCTGACTGTGTGCGGAATCGTCGTCGCCCTCGTGGTGCTGGGGCTGTTCGTCTTCGGTCTGCGGCGCAGGCTCATCCAGCGCTCGGGCGGCACCTTCGACTGCAGTCTGCGCTGGGACGTGACGGAGAAACCCGACACCAGCGGCAAGGGCTGGAGCTACGGCGTCGCCCGCTACAACGGCGACCGCATCGAGTGGTACCGCGTCTTCTCCTACGCCTACCGGCCGCGCCGCACCCTGGAGCGCGCGGCGATCGAGGTCGCCGGCCGCCGTCTGCCCGAGGGCGAGGAGGAGCTGGCGCTGCTGTCCGACGCCGTCGTCCTGGCCTGTCTGCACCGCGGCACGCGCCTCGAACTCGCCATGAGCGAGGACGCGTTGACCGGTTTCCTGGCCTGGCTGGAGGCGGCCCCGCCCGGCCAGAGGGTGAATGTGGCGTAGATCCGCCCCGCTTTCGGCGCGCATGAAGAAGCCCGGGGGGGGGGGGGGGGGGGGGGGGCCGCGGGGGGGGGGGGGGGGGGGGGGGGGGGGGGGGGGGGGGGGGGGGGGGGGCCCCCGA